>JALZJW010000080.1 GCA_030859565.1 Pseudomonadota bacterium | reverse complement strand
CTGCTCGGCCTCGCGCAAAATCTCAAGCTTCCGCTCCGCCGTAAATCGTCGCTGTTCGCCTTTGCTCATTCGCTTCGCTCCATCCGCAGACACCCCGCAGTAGATCGAAGTCTCTCATTTTCACGCTAGCTTTTTGTCCGCACGTCGATGAAGCTACACATGTCCAGTTCATCGTGTGTCTCTTACTGATCGTGCTGATAGGAGACATTCTATTATTGCATTTGTATAAATGCAAGATGCTATTGCATTCTAGATTATTTTGAGCGTCCAGTGAACTCTGCCACCCACTCGGCCAGGCGGGCTTTCAAGTAAGCGTAGAACTCCGGGCGCTTGCGGGCGAACACGGGAAAGCTTTCGAGGATATGGGTCAGGTCGGTGGTGTTGAGACCGTAGGCTTGCGCGACCGTCTTATTGGCCTGCCACAATTTCGCCCATTGCGCCGGATCGTCGCCAACATGCCCAAGACGATTGCCCCATACGGTCTGCATTGGCATGTCAGGAAGGTTGTTAACAACGAGCGGGGGCGGAACGGGCATAGGGAGAACGTAGGTGAGGCTTAGATGTGTCCCCGCAGTGCGGAGCCGCAGCGCGTAGTCAAAGCAGAGGGAGTTAAGAACAACGGCCGCTTTTTCCGGCTTTACATTGGTGGTCATCAAAGACATCAAAGTGTTCGCTGCGGCGGACCTTTCCGGCAGCATCGCTGCAATGCAGGTCCGCTCGTTTGTGTTGCTCGCGATGTTGCGGAACATGAGGGTTCGCGCGGCTCTCGGCTCTCTCGCGTACTTGCGCCTAGCAAGTTCAACAGAGAACCACCATCGAATTGGCTTAGTTCCAACGATGAACTGCTCAATGTGCTTTCCCCATACACCGGCCAGAATCCCTTCTCGGCCATGCGTTCAATGGTTGTCGCAATGTCGGAACAATCACCGCCAATAAGCAGCTGCGGAGTAAAGAGCGCCCCTGTGTTGGGGTCAGTGAATAGATCCTTATCTTTCGACGCGTGATAGATCTGATCATGCGCAAGATCGGTAAGAAACCGTGCACCCCAGCCGTCGTTGCCCCCCGATGCGAGCGTTGGTCTTTCTGAATGCATTTTCCTGATGATTTCTTGATCGCGCGAACCTCGGTACTCAAGAAAGGCCAGCGTTTTCGGCGAGAGATCGGCAACGCTTGTCCTGCTAATTCGAACCTCCCAGGGTCTACTGTCACGCGATTCGAGTTCCGAAACATCATGTCGCATGAACGCCGCGGTAAACGTATCAGAGGTTGAACCACTCTTCTTGATTACGAGGTTAACGAACTTGTAGCTCGAGTGAATCGGAAAGATCTTCTTCCGATTCTCAAAGCTGTAAAACCTCTCGATAGTGGTCTCCTTCAGCAAATAACGACGAATGCCGACCCAACCATCTCCATTGTAAAAGACAGACGGAACGACGAGTCCCGCCGCGCCATCCTTAGCCAATAGACTGAGCGCTCGGTCGACGAAATACTTTGAGGTGTCCTCATTGGCAGCCTGGGTCCGCGCTTCGGAAAGCGGGAAATCACCCCCACTGCGCAAGACCCGGGCGATGGTGGTCGCTCGCTCCCGATACACGTTGAACTCTGCGGCGAGAGCAGGAGACCGCGCATGCAGTTCACGAATCCGCCGATTGAGCTCGTTGCCCTTGTAGGCGCGGATGAGCACATCCGCACGGCCATAGAACTCATGCTTGTTCGGCAGCACCTTGTCCCATGGCGGGTTCCCCAGCACGGCATCGAAACCGGGATGCTTGCGATCAAGGAATATCTCGGGGAACTCCAGCTCCCAGTGAAAGAACCGTTCGCGCTCACGGACGTCGACAAAGCGGGGCCACCACAGACGCTTGTGCGCCAATATCTTCACGTCTCCAGTGGAGGCGAGCAACGGCAGGTCCCGCCAAATTTCAGGTAACAGGGGCGACGCACTGCGCAAATCGAGCAGCAATCGGGCCTGGGTAAGCGCACTTTCCGCCCGGCGCAAGCGGTCCTCCTTGTATGCGTATTCTTCCGCTGTGTCTGCTCGAATACCGGGCGGAACAGGCGCGTCAATCAGGCGACGCTCGATGAGCGCCTCATCCAGTTTGCGCTTCAGGTCCGCCTCGAACAGGCCACGCGTGTGCCGGTCGGGCAAAGCCGTCAGGTTTCGATCCGGCGGTGCGTCGAAGCGAGCGAAAGAGCTGCCGAGCAGAGAGTTACCGTTGCGGATATGGTGGGCGAAGAAGCTCAAGGGCCGGTCGCCCGCCAGGGACTCGATCCACAGGGCGACCTGTGCAAGCTGAACCGCTGCCGGATTTAGGTCCACACCGAACAAGCAGCGTTCGACAATACGACGCTTGCACCAAGCCTGGCCTTCCGTCTCCCATCGCGCCTTCACTTCTAGCGTCAGCGCGCGATCCGGATGAAATTCCGTCGGTGGCTGCCCAGCCTGCTCTCGCTGATGCGCCTCAAACAGCTTGGCGCCGAGAAACCTCGCGGCGCCCACTAGGAAGTGCCCCGACCCGCAGGCGATGTCTATGACGCGCAGCCGCTCAATTTCCGCGGGGCGCCTTCTCTCCACAAGCGGACCCAATGCTTCGCGGACGAGGTAGTCCACCATAGTGGTCGGCGTGTAGTAGGAACCGCTCGACTTGCGGGCAGGGCCAGGCTTGAAGAAAAAAGTTCCAGATTCGAACCGGCGCGTGAGTCGCAGCGCGGCACCTCGGCTAATGGCGGGCTCCTCCTCTCCTTCCGGGTCCGCTTCCTCCTCCTCAATTTCGTCGCCTTCGACTTCTTCGGGTTCTTCCTCCGCCATGGCGAGGTCCGGGTGTAACAGTGCTGCTGCGGTGCCCTCGACGATCCCTGGGTCGCCACTCACATGAAGTGACTTATGCTCACATAGTTGAACAAGCTCCAGTGGAGTCAGTGCGAGTTCACGCCCCGCAACACGCACTTCGAGCAGTGTCTCCGCCGCCTCCGCGGGCTCGTATTCCAGCAGCCCTTCGTAGACGGCGCCGAGGTGCTCGATCTCCAACTCACGGAAGGACACCCGCTCGCGCCCCACCCCGCGGCGGGGGCGTGTGCTTGCCAGTGAGCGCAGAATAGCGGCGGTCTGGCGGTCGTTGAGCCGAAGCTTGAGCAGCAGGCGGCCCTCGGGCGTTTCCTCGCTGAACAGCCGGCCGCCACGGGGCGGAATGTTTTCCAGCTCCGGCAGATTGGGCGCGATGCCTTCGTTGAAAATCCGGAACACCGCCGCCAGGTGCATCCACAGGCCGTAACGGTTGGCGGCAATCGCATCCGGCGGCGTGCGCAATAACCTGGCGACGATATGGTCCAGGGAATAGCTGCGCTGGTAGAGCTTGTGGCCGATCAATCTTTCATCGCGAGCTTCGGCGTAAAGGATGAAAAGAAGCCGGTAGAGGGCGAGGAATCCGGCGTCGCGCAGCTCGACGAGCGAGGGACGCGACGTAAATGTATCCGAGCGCTCGCGCAGGTCTTCGAGGAAACCGGCCACAATGCGTTCCGCCGCCTCGAACACCGCCGCCTTGAGGTCTGTGGAAACCTTTGCGCTGTGCCGTCGGCTTTCCGCTTCAATGAGATCAATAGGCCGGGCGCCGTCCGGGCCAGCCTTGAAATTGCCCGCCGACAACACGCGGTAGGCGGTTGCCAGGGAATCGCCGTCCTGCAACTCCGCGGCGGTTGCCAGCCGCAGATCGAAGGCCGCACCGCGGGCGCCCAAAGTGGGCCGGCGGATCAGCCGGAGCACTTCCGGCGTGAGCAGCAAGCCGTAGTCGAGCTTGTTGGCCAGCAGCGCGTCTTCAAGCTGCTTGCGGCCCGAGCGAGATTCGAGTTCGGCGGGGTCGGGGCACATCAGCAGCATCGCCACGGGAGCGCCGGACGTTATTCCACCGTTGGCGACAGAAAGCGCCCGCAGGCGGGGGGCGTCCGGATTCTCCTGAAGCTCGAAGCCCAGAAAGTCCTGCAGCAGCGGGCGCGCGAAACGTTCACGGAAGTGGGTGAGGTCTGGCGCAGTGCCGCCGTCAATGGCGTCCACCAGTCGAGTGACGAGGCGGAGGGTTGTTCTGAGCTGCGCGGCGGTCAGTCGAACACCGGCCGCAATATGGCCACCCAGCGCAGTGCCCAGCCAGTAGTCCGAAAAGAAACCGCGATGGTTGCTGAGTGATTGCACGGTGTAGCTCAGGCCGGCGCGAAAACGAGCAGCACGCCCAGGGCCTGGGGCTCGGGCGGCTCCGGTATCTGCGTGTAACGCTCGATGTCCTCTAGGCGCCGCCGGTAGTGAGTCTCCACGGCCGCGCGACGCGCTTGCCAGTTGATGGCCGTTTCACGGAAAAGCTGCATCTGCTCGCGAGTACCTGCGCGTTCGCTTCTTTCGTCGGTTTCGATTTCGGCCAGACGATCGACCCGGTAGAGCGTGGCCTCCTCTCGCAGGACGTTCGCAGCACTCGCACGTTCATTGCGTTGCATTGAGGCCAAAGTCTTGAGGTGCGCGCGGGCGGCCGTTTCCGCAGCGGCTTGAAGCGATGCGAAGAAGACTGAAAACACCTTCTCGCATTCCGGCCAGCTCACTTCTCCCGGCGATACGCGATTCCATGGTAGCAATGCGTCCGCGATGGACTGTGGGAGAATCTGCCCTATATGGTTCACGGTGATCGCAAAGACACAGCCTAGTGGGTGCGTCTGCCGCTCCAGGAAGGTGAACAGCGCGATTGGTGACTTTGCAGCCGAGGGATGGCGGCAGACGGCGATGCGGGAACCAGAGGCGTTCCGCATGGGTGCCAGCGTGAGTTCGTCGAGCGCGTAATGGGCAATGGCGCGAAACAGCGGGTGGAGCCGGTGGATGAACTCTACGTCGTTCGCCGGGTAGCGGGTGGCGATCGAGCGTCGGAATGTGGCACAGATGTATCGGGCTGGCACGCCGGGCCCCTGAAGATGCCGAGGCACGTCTATGCGATAAGTTTCCGGCAGGATACCAGGCCTGAGCGCGCCATGGAGCGCCTCCCGCATGTGTCGGTCCAGTTCGGCATCGTCCTGCATCAGGGGATCGGCCGAGACTGCGTTGGCCAGCGGCAGAGACGATTGGCCTTCAGCAGCTGAAAGCAACAGCGGGGCGATTTGGTACGCAAACTCCTCCTGCCGAGCGTCGAACTGCTTCAATAAGAACTGTGCGGCGGTTTCGCCCGCTTCCAGCGAATCGAGCTTGCCCAGCACCCCTTCGATGCGGCTTCCCTCGATGATGCCGAGGATATCCGGCGTGGACACGCGGTCGTCGTGCATCTGGACAATGCGCTGGACTAGCCGATCCAGCACGCGGTCCTCCGGCGTGTCCGGGTAGAACAGATAGCGTATGTCCGGTGGCCGTGTCTGCCCGTGCCGGTCAATACGGCCGTTGCGCTGTTCGAGGCGATTAGGATTCCAAGGCAGCTCGAAGTGATATAACCGCCAGCATTGCCGCTGAAGGTTCAGACCTTCGCTGGCGGCGTCTGTGGCCAGGAGCACACGGCAGCCGGGCTGATGGAACTGGGCGATGCGTGCTTTGCGCTGAGTGGCTGACAGCCCGCCCGTCAGTTCGACAAAGGCATTGGCGAGAGTGGCGTGCGTCTTAAAGGCTTCTCGAATAGCGGCGAGTGTGTCCCGATACTCCGTGAAGATGATCGACTTCTCGGCATGCACCGGTAGAACATCGCGCTTCAGGTCGACAATGAGCGTCGCAATCTTGGGATCGGGCCGATCCGCCAGTCGGTCCAGCAGTTCGGCAACGGATTTCAACTGGCGCTTCTCGGCACTGCGTCTGCGTGCGTCCCGCGCGACGGCTGCCCGCAAAACGCGATTGGCCGTGCGTTCGGCGGCGGCTTCGCTGTGCGGGAGATCGGCCTGAAGTTCACGCAGCTCGCTCCGCGGCGGCGGTTCTTCCGGTGTGCGGCTTGAAAGAGCATCCAGGCGGTTGGCCAGTGTCTGCTTAAGCGCGGCGCGGCTGGAGAGCATGCGCTTCTTGACGATCTGCATGGCGAACGAGACCAGATCGGCCTCCTCCGACCCGGCCGCCGCTTCCAGCGTCTTGGCGCAGTAACCCGAAACACGTCGGAAGATCTCACGCTCAGCGCCGCTCAAGCCCTGCACTTCAATGCGCGTGACAGGAAGGCGCACTGGAAAGGCCGGTTCCGTGCCACCGCATGCCGAGGTTTTGCTGATCTGCGGTTTGAGCCGGCGGATCATGGAACGTCCGACACGGCGGCGGATGTCTTCAACACGACCATGCAGGGTCGCGTCCGCAGGCTCTACCAACTCCAGCAAGGAGCGGAAGCTATGCCGGTAACCATTGTGTGGCGTGGCGGTGAGCAGGATCAGGGCACGGGAGGCCTCGCGCAGCTTGGGTCCCAAGCGCGTGCGCGCGGTGGAATAAGGATTGGCGGGCGTGCCAGACTCCGCAAGGTAATGCGCCTCGTCAACTACAACTATGTCCCACGGATGAGCCAATGCGGCAGCATGAACATCCCGGCGCTTAAGGTATTCCGTGGAGGTGATGACGCGGTCGAAATAAGCCCAGGGCTGCAAGCCTTCGGAAAGCAGCGTCTGCGCACGGTCGAGCGAAGTAGCGTTCTCGATGGCTTGAAATTCAAGCCCGAACTTCTCCCACATCTCATCCAGCCACTGAGGAATGAGCCCTGGCGGTACCACCAGCAGAACCCGCTTGCCAACGCCACGCGCGATCAGTTCCAGCAGGCAAATTCCTGCCTCGATGGTCTTTCCCAGACCAACGTCATCCGCAATCAACAGACTGCGTCGGGGGCCACTTAGAAGCCTTGCCAGCGGCGCGAACTGATACGACTCTGGCGACAGTCTCCCCGCATACAGGGCCGAGTATTCGCCAGCGGGAGGTGCCGCTAGGCGAAGCGACTCGTGATATGTGCGCCAAATCGTGAAGGGTGTTAGCGCCTGTTTCAACAGCTTTGGAGCCGGTTCCGCTAGTGGCTCGAAGTGATCAGGTGGGCAAAGGACTTCGCTCTGTTCGCCGGTTTCTGGATCCGCGAGTCTCAGCAAGACGCGGCTTCCGACTCGCACTTCATCTCTGACGAGCCAAGCTTGGCCGCGCAAAAAGACCCGATTCATAAGTCATAGCCTCAAGCTGCACATTGAAGTTCTACCCTTGGCCCGTCCACGCCGCTTTTCCGTCATGTTAAGGTCTCGGTACCCCCGAAAGGAGGTCAATTGGCCGCGCCGATTCACAGACCGAGCGCTTCACCCCAGCGTCATCCAAAACATCCCCCGACCTGCCTACACAGGTTGGCATCAATCTTTCAAAACCGACGCCGCGCGTACCCTGGGAAGCGCAGCGTTCGACACTAAACTCCGCGTAACCGGTGTCTCAAAGTTGTTGACACGCTCCGGAGGGGAATTCCGCTGATAGGAACCTTTCTGATAGTGGATTTTCTCAATACACCTAAAGATACACCCCACCATCGATCATCTTGTTCTCGATGTCTCGGGCAAGCCGGTAGCAGTCTCGGAGCACATGAGTGTTGACTCGGTCAAGGAGATGCGAAATCACTGAGAAACAGGGCTCCAACTACGAGCGGCGCGAACATCCACGCTCTCAGCTCGAGCTCCTTGTAGAACCAACTTGCAACTACCAGCACGCCCGCCGTGGCAGCGAAGAAGCGCGTCATTACCGTGCCGCCACTCCCAGAAAATCTCGGCAACCTTGGAAGTCTAACCGCAACCGACCTCGATGTTGTTTCTTTTGCTATCGTCGGAACCCGTCGTTGCATCCTCAGCAGGCTAAACGTGATGGCTGAGGCGGGCTAGAGCGCGCAGCGGTTAAGCCGTCGCCTCCAGCCACTTGTTCGGCGTTGCTTCTTACTATACGCAGTACGCGTGGCCGCGCCCAAACTGTAACACTATATGGCGTATGCTTCGCCGCTTTGGATATCCCGGCAAAAGTCGCACACTTCGGAGGGGTACGTGTCATTTGGAAGCCCGCGATCCATCAAAAATTCCGCCAAGAAGTACTCCTGCAACATTTGATATACGAAGCCTATTTTTAAGCCCTGCTCGTTGCGATAGCCTAGCGGAATCAATACGGAGTTAAGCAAGATTGGAAGCAGACTTTCCATCGCCTGACGGAACGTCTTGGTCGCGATGTCAGATAGTTTCTGTTCCTCTATGGATTCCGTTAAGCGCCATCCTTTCTCTGTCTCCTCCACCATCACCCCAGCAGCTTCTCGGAGAACGGCGAGCACTCGCACGACAAGGGCTTCAAGATCCAAGCTCTCGTCAGGACTCAGTCGTTCGACGCTCGCTCGGTCTCTTCGAATCTTCCGTTTGACCCAGCTGCGTACTATTTCTGCGCGGCCACTTTTTCTTATGCCAAACTCCACAACATCTTCAAGGATAAAACTTAGGAACAACGGACTTGTCGGCAACTCTCCGTAGATGTGTTTGTATTCCGATGTTTCCATCATTTCCGCGAACTCTTTTAGACGGCTCGCTTCCTTGCCTTCTCGTTGAGATACCGTTTTATTTACTAAATCAGTCACAATGCTGGGTTCCCACGGTTCCATTTCCAAGAGTCTTGCCGTCCTCCCAGGTCCATACTTAGCCGATGCCTCCGTCATTGCTGCACTGAAGTTTCCAAACTGTTCCGCAAGTTGTTCCCTTCTAGTGGTAAGAACAATTGGGCATCGTAGTTCCGCGAGCTGATTACTCAGATGCTGAACTCCCTTCAAAGTGCAGTAGGCTCGATTTTCGTCGAGCCCGTCTACAACGACGAGATAGGACGAATTAGGCTTGCGAAGCAACGCTCCTAGAACCGATCCTGCCATTTTCTCTAGAAGTAATGTGTCGCTGACCGATTCTCCATTATCCCATCCGAAGGATGCATAAAGCCCGAGCACTCGAAGGACTTCGATCAGAAGGACGCTTGTTCCTGTTCGGAGCTTATCGGGAGGCAGCGCTTTCGCTGGAACGAATATGGGTATGACGGCTCCACTTGTGGCCGCGTGTAAAGCGCTTGTAGTTTTACCTGCACCGAAGAGACCCACGAGTAGGATCCACCGAGAATCGGATGAGTTTAGTATAAGCTCGTCGCAGCTGCGTAGCGAAACCTCCGAAATGTGTCGTATTTTACAAGGTTCATATCGCCGTAAGATCAGCTCAGATTCGCGTATAGGGACGCGATCCAGAAAAGGCATGTGAAATTCAGAAAGATGTTGCAAGCGGAGCAACAACAGGCCGGCCGCCTTTTTTAGTTGTTCATTTATTCTTTCTGCCATCGCATCGAATACACGCTGCAGAATAGTTTCACGACTCCACACCTCAGCTCGTTCGACGATGCCGTCCCTAACGAGACCGCCAACTTCCTTTTCGAGAGTCGTATGAAATTCTCTATCGCTCGCGGGCCGGTTATATGCCAGGACATAGAGCTTTGCTGTGTATCCAGACGCATGGAACTTGGCAATTGAGTCTTTCGCGTTCCCCAGTTGCGCCTTACCAAGCGACTGCACTTCGTATCCCTTGCATTGAATCACCACGCTAAATGGTCCACTGTCGGCCCACGCGAGCAAGTCGATTCCCTTCTTATCCCACGCGCCAATCTCGGGCGGTTGCCGCAGGTCCGGCCAGATGACCTGCATCCACGGTAACAGCGCCTTTTCGAACTCTCGACCTACTGCAACAGACAGCTGCGCTGATACGCGACCCGCGATGTTCAAGCTAGTCCAACGCGCCATGTCATCCCCTTATCTTGGACGCCGAACGATGAAACTAAGCCGCCAAGCCCAGCGGACTGCATGTGGAAGTTCAAGCATGATCGATGAAAGAACGCGTTGCATGAGGTTATTTCAACTTTGTGGTGGCTTAATACCACCCGATCGTCCACCGCCGGATACGGAAAACCGTACGTCTGGTGATGTGGGAGAGTTGACGGGCGCAATCCCGTCAGCTCGACCCGTTCGCCCGCTTGACGCGAGACAACTCGCGCTCCGTTAGTTGGCGCGCGCTTAGCGCCCTCGCGATCGGGTCCGGGAAGCACGACCGCTTTCCGAGGCGAGTGCGGCGGCACCTTCAGGATCCCCGATGCAATCGCACCGGCCAGGCGTTCGAGGCTAGGTGCGCTGTGCCGCCGGTGCTCTTTTTGCCGCGCGCGACCGAGTCGCTTTTGAGACCGGATGCGCTTTCGTTGCCAGGGGCGTTTCGACCGCCGGGATCCGCCTCGCGTTGCTTCCCTGCACTTGGTACCCCCGCTGTTCCTCACGCTCTATCAGCTTCGCTTCCCGAAGCTGCACATAAGCCCGTCTCACCGTTTCCCGGCTGATACCGAGTTGCGCACCGAGCGATTGGGTCGAGGGCAGCGCCGCCCCGGATTTAAGCTTACCGCTCTTGACGAATTCGCTTATCTGCCGCACCAGTTGCGCCTTGAGTGGCTCCTCGGTGTCGCGCTTGAGTCGAATCGGAAGTTTTGCCACACCGTCTCCTTTCGAATGGTTCGTCTGTTAATCGTCGGGGGATTATGCGAGCTTATCGCCATTCAATCAATGCGGCGTGGTCCGTGCCGAGGCGGTTTTTGCCTGTCAATATTCCGCAGAAAGGAGGACCGTTCGAGCCATGGCGTTCCGGGCGTTGAGGGAGCGCCGATCAGATCTGTTGCTCCAACCAGCGCTCGATCATGCGGCGCTCCGGATAAGGCTTCGCGTCTTCCCAGAACGTTGGCCGGGCGCCTCGCTGCTCAAAGGCTTTGAGCGACTCCTCGGGTTCCAGGGCTCGCCGGGGCGCGCGGTAGTGTAAGAGACTCAGGGTGGGTCCAACGCTCCTTGTGGCAGGCTTCCGCGGTGTCAGTGGCTGGGCAGCGCACAGGCTTGCGTTCACCCTCAGGACCCTCCGTGCCATCGGATCATCTTCCTCGCGCCGCGCGATGATTTTCTCGATGCCTTCGAAGCGGCCAAGTGAGAGGTCAACGACACAGCGCCCGAGCCCTTGACGGATGAGGTCCTGGCGTTTTACGGCCAGTAGTTAATTGTCGTCGTTGGTGTGCACGGCGAAGTGACGGATGTGCCGCACCAAAAACACGGATTAGGCCCTTGGCCGCAACCTCGCATAGGCGTTGCGGAAAAGCCCTTCCCGGGATAGGGCCTTTGCCGTTGGAGAACCATTCCTCTTCATCATCCCTTGCAAAGTCCCCATTCCCATCACTCATCGTTCCTTCCCACCAAGACCATATGGACATTCGGCGGAGGCAGCGTGAGGTCGGGTCCCAGCGCCTTTTCTGCGTCATCGACGAGGATGCCCTTGAGCTCGCGGGTACGGCGTTCGCCGACGACACTGTATTTCCAGATATTAAACCCTTTCGGCGTCTTGCGGTGAATCCGGAGCTTCTGGAAGCGCTTCTGGATGCTGGCCCAGGGAGCCTGCACCGCAATCCCATAATCCCGGAAGATCCCGGGGCTCACGAGCAGCACACCTTCTCGCACTCGGTGCACGCGGGCGTTGACAGTATTGATGGGCAGCGCGCCGCTCGCGAGCCCCGCTTTGAGCCACTCGAGGAACGCTTGTCCCAGGTCCACAGGTTTCGTAAACGCCGGCGCCTCGATGACCGTCGCAACCGGTGACGGCGATGCCGCAACCGCTGCGAGCGGCTCGGGGGGTTCGACGGCGGGTGCTAGCGGTTCCGGCAGCCTCGGCGAGGTTGGCACGGGCATCCTCCGAGGGGGTAGTTTATCCATGACGCTTTGAGAGGCAGGCGGGGGCGTTTCGGGTGCTTCGGTAACGCCGGCCAAAGGCTGGATCGTGCCGTGGCAGGTATCTGGGCGGATCGCCGGATCGGGCCAAAGGCGTGAGGCGGGAAACCTCAAGAGCGTGAAGTCCTGTTGCCACTCGCCCAAGGTGACCCGTGCCAGCCAGACGGCCCGGTCTCGATTCGGGGTAAGCACACCGCGCTGTTGCAGCTCGTCCATTAGCCGCCGGCTGTCTACGGGGATCCCGCTTTGGCCTTCCTGGAGCAGGTGGGCCCGTAAGGCATCGAGCACTGTCTTTACGACTAACCAAAGCTCGTCACCCACGAGCCAGCCCGCTGCGTCTGGACGGTTAAGCTGGAGCGCGCCCCTGTCTATTAAATAGCGAAGTCCCGTAACCAGACGCTCATGCAGTGGTCGGACGCGGGCGGACGGGGTCTGACGGGTGATACCGCCCGTGAGATCCCCGGCCGTCGAGAGCCGGTCGGCCTCCTCGACGATCTGCCCCAGGGGGCCTGTGTTTTCCGGTATCCCCGAGATCACGGCGAGCCACGCGGCCAGGACCTCGCGCTCGGAGGCCAACCAGCGAAGCCCCTCGGGGGGCACGATGAGGCGCGCGAGCAACGGGGCGGCGCGCTGATGCATTTGGTAATTGCGGTTACGTACAAACCGCGCCTCATAGGTCTGGGCCTGCATCGGACCGGACCAGGGGTCCCAGGGGCCGAGCGCGCGGCCATGCTTGTCGAAGAGCGTGACAACCTGGTCCACGGCGGGCTTGCCGATGTCATGGAGCAGGACCGCCGTGAAGCAGGCGTAGCTCCAGAGATCGGCTTGCGCGTCAATGAGCTCGGTCGGTGCTCCCGGGGGGAGAAGATGGCCCCGCCGGAGCTTCAAGGCGAAGACCGCCGCCTCTAACCCGTGGTCTAGCAAACCCCCAAGCCCCGCATGGTGATGCGCTTCCGAGGCGGGGAGTTGTTGCACGTAGCCCGCGTAGTTCGAGAGCGCGCTTCGGTAGAGCACCTCGAAATGGGCGGGGGTCACGCGCGTAAACGCTTCGATGGCTTGGAGGCGTGCTAGGCGCTCCGGATGGGCTAAGAGTTCCTCGGGCGAGCGCACCGGGACACGGCCATTCGTGACCGAGCTCGTGGGTGCGGCCGGACGTCCGGTGAGCGCGTTACGTAACCGCTGCCGAACGATCGACCAACCGCCGGTGATCCCCATGGTGGAACGCGCGCCACACGTTATCCGCAAAGATGTACTAATGGATCTGCGGATAACTTCTTCAGGGCGCCACCGGACGCGGGCACCAGCGCTCGAGCGCCCCGTCGAGGAGTGTCTTGATCCCCTCGGGGTCCTTGATGGCTTCGATGTGCACCGGATTGAGCCCGCCGCTACGCTCAAGCACCACGTCCCCCCGGTTCACGAGGCGGTAGAGCCGAAATCCCTCGACCCGGACGCTCTCCACGGTGTTAAAGTCGACCTCCTCGGTGTGGATGTTCGGGCGGTACAGGCCGGTCGTGATCCGGAGCCGATTCGGCAGGAGCTCGTAGCGGTGCCAGAAGGTATCGACTGCCCGCCACGCGGCATAGACGAGCGGCAGGATGAAGGGAGAGAGGATCGCGCAGTAGGCGTACAACCAGAGGTTTGCGATCTGGCCGCGCCGGCCTTCCCATAGGGGCGCCGGTGTGACCCGTCGGGCCATATCGCGCTGCTCAGGGATCGCATGGGTTTGAGGGGTTGTCATAGTTTTCTCCTGTCGGATAAGGAACGAACGCGCTGGTATTTCGCTGCATATGGGGGTATATCTATAAGGTGAGTCGGGGGCCGTCATGGACACTGTCATTCTTGTTGTAAGCATCGCTGCGGTTTTCACCGTCGGGTATGTCGTCGTCTGGACCGTCCGGGCGGTGCGCCGGGTGGGTCCGCGCCGGTTTGCCCGGGCACTGGGTGCGTTCATGTGGGCCGTAGTACAGGCGCTGATTAAATTGCTAACCCCCCTCCCTGATAAAACGTTGCGTAACGACGGTAAGCGGAAGCAGTACCGCTGGATCGACGCCTGGGACGACATGCGGATTGCCGACGAGTGGCAAAGGGTGTCGGACACGAACTCCAAGATAGGGCACGAGCCGGACTTGTAAGCTCTTCATTTCCCGTGGCCTCTAGTTGTAGCGCTCTGCGTTATGCTCTTCCCGGTGTCGGCTGCTTGCCGACCGGCTTTCTGGATCGGGTTACTGAGCCGCCACAATCGACGCAAATCCGACCGCCGCGCCGAGTCCTACCACCCCCATCAAAAATGAGAAGATCAGCGGCAGCACGATGTACATCAGTCCCGTGGCGAAATTCAGGATCTCGTGCTTGAGCGCGAAATCCCCGCCGACGAGATAGTTGGAGCTGAAGAAAAACTGCGTGTGGGCTTTGAACCACGACAATCCATCCGGATGGAGCACCTTGATCAAGTTATCCTCGATCCACTTGGCGAGGTGCCAGAGGTAGCTCCAAAACTTCACGGTAAAGAGAGCGACCGAGATGAGCAGGAGCCCCTGGAGGTTGTAGCGTGCGGCCAGGAGCGCAAAGGGAAGGAGCGCGTAGAGCCCGGAGAGTATGAGCGCCTGGAAGATCGGTAAGGCTGCCCTCACCACGTACATCATAGGCGCGAAGGACAGGCTCTCGAGATCGAGGCCGAGGCCTCCGCCGAGCCGCGAAAGACTTAACGTATCCTCGTCGTTGAGCGAGGGGATGAAGGCGGAGCCCGAAGGCGCGGTCGCGAGGCTGGTCCCCACCACGCTTTTGAGTAGCGCGTCCTCGACCTTCTCTTGCGTCAAGCTGCCCCCGAAAATCACAAACTTCGAGCTGAGATCAATCCCTTCGCCGAGCACCTCGGGCTCGATGACGCCAAGCAGCTTACTTCGGAGGCCCCGCTCGAGATTCGTCCACCAGTCGTTGCAAACGGGTCGGCCGATGTGCGCGGGATCGAGATCGGGCGGCAGCGGGTCGGGGTATTCCGTGTCGCGGCTGCGGTCGAGCGGCCAGCCGCGGATCCCTTCGCGGGGCCGGAAATGGGGGTTGTCGTAGTACCCTGGGGTGTCCAAGAGTGCGTGTGATCCGATCCACTCCAGATCATCGGGGCCGTGCTCCGCGAGGATCGCCGCCACATCGGACTGCTCCCGCTCGAACCTCGCCCGCGACGGGCGGTAGCAATAGCGCACGAACTTGTTCACTTCATTGAGGAGCTGCGGGTCCTGGATGCGGGTACGGGCGATCTCCATCTGGAAGCCCGAGAGATCCGGGGGACAGCCGATATGGGCAATGGCCTCGCGGTTGATGCCAGAAGAGATCGCCATGATCCCCCACCACCACACGGGGACCTGCGCGGGGGTGGCGATCACCTCGGAGAAGACCGCATCGAAGGTGGTCCCTGTGCTCCCTGGCGAGAAGGTCCCCGCGGGGCCCGAGATCGTGTCGCAGGGTTTCTTGTACGTGAGCACGGACGCATTCAAGTCAATCGCCGGCGCCGCGGCGAGCACCACCACGGTAAAGGCGATGAAGAGATCGACTTCCATGCGCTTGACCGAGGTGGTCGCCGCATCGCGGGTCTCTTGGCTGGTGAGGGGTCCGATGATGTTGAGGAGAAGGATGATGAGGAAAGGCAGGTACGCGAGTCCGGTGCCCGTCAAAATGTCCCAGAGCTGGTTGTATTGTTGCCAGCCGAAGATGGCGAGGTAGAGCTCGAAGAAACTTTCAACGGTCATGATTGATCCACCAGCAGGTTGATGAACTTCCCAACCACGTTCTGCCCGAGCACGAGCTCGAGTGCAAGGAGCCAGGCGGCCACGGTCCACCGCGCGGCCAAGAGCCGATTAAGCTCGGGTTCCGCCAGGTTCCGCCAGCGGGCCACGCGCCGGCAGAAGGCCGGCCAAAAACCGATGAGGGCTCCCAAGAGAAAAAGCCGCCAGACGAATAACCACGGCCGCAGCGAGGCGAGCTTGTGGCTGATTTCAGCCGGCGGCGCGGACTGACTCCAAAGGAGGAGCCCGAGCCCTGTCCCGAACGTGATCACCAGGAAGCCGACGAGCATCGCGAGCCTGAGCGCCACGCGCTTCCAGCGGCTCCAGATCACGGCCGCACGCTGCCTTCATCGAGCCGTTGCGGGTCACGGGGGGGCACAAGCCCCCTGGACTCTGCCCGCCTCGACCCCTCATCCCGGAGCAGGAGTTCGGCGGTGCGCGAACTGACTTCCTTGCGCACCCGGGTCTCGAACATCAGGTTGTCGATCTCACGCTCGATCTCGGCCAGGAAGGGTTGCAGCTGGCGGGGTGCCGGGGTCGCTGAGACATGCGGATCGCGCATCCCGGTGAGCAGCATCCGCCGCGCAAGGAACGCACGCTCGACGGTGCGTTCCAACGCGACTTGCCCCGCGAGCTTGCCGATGAAAAGCACCTGCTCCGACCCCGGCCGGGCCTGGATGCTTTCAATCACCTGGCGGGTGATGACGGTGCCGGGAGCTGTGACCTCTTCCAAGGCCTCGAGCGTGGGCGGTGTGGCGCCGCTCACGAGTCCTTGGAGCGTCTCAGCGACTTTACGCGCCTCGGTATCATGATGGTTCAAGAGCCCGACGCCGGGTTGCGTCTCATCGGAGGTGGTGGATACCGTGCGCACGACCTCATCGCCGAGCACCTTCACCGTCCACTCGGCCGCTTCCTCGGGCGTAGCCCAGATCTCGGCGATCCGGGGCGTCTCCTCGCCGCCCGGGGCCGCGCCTTGGGCACAGCTCTCCCGATTCATGAGCACGTTCCAGCCGGCGCGGGTGACATCGTAGACGACCCGCACGGGTTCCTGGCCTTCGCCTCCGCGCGCTTGCCCGCAGAGCCAGGCCACCCCGTTGGCCCCGAGGTTGGCATCGATCCGGTCCTTGGCGCTCACCACATCCACACCCCCCGCACCGATGACGGTTTTCCAGTCCCGCCCGCGCGCGAGCACGACCCAGTCCTCGAAGGGGTCCTGGCCGCGAGCCATTTCGTATTCCATCTGCTCGCAGGTCTTGGTCGCGACCGACACCAACTCCTCGGCGCGCAAGAGCGTGTTCTGAAGCAGATCGTAGAGGCTGGGATTTACGCGCTGGAGGATGTACATGGGCAAGACGGCCAATCCCGCGGCGATCACATCGTCGATGCTCCCCAAGAGCGTCACGATCTGATTGAACGCCGCATTTAGCCCCGCCAGTACATCGAACTGCCCGCAGCGGTAGTTGATCCCGAGCTGCACCGAAAGCGGAAGGCGGGTCGTGGTCACGAAGCGGTTGGCCGGCAAGCCCACCGCTTGCGCCCCGCCAATCCGGTAGTACAGGCGCCCGTCGCCCAAGGGCGAGGGCGGCAAGGCCTCGGCCCCGCCGATGGCGAGCGTGAGTCCCAGGGTGACAAGCGCGATGCGTCGCATACGGTGTCTATTGAACCTCGACGTTTCCGAGGTAGATGCCTGCATTCGGGAAACAGCAGCGGTAACGCCGCCAGAGGTTCCAGGCGTAGTCCTCGGTCTCGTCGATCTGCTTGAAGTCCGCCCAGGAGAAGGGATCAAGGACATCATTGATGCCAAAGACATTGCAGGTGGATTCGGGCAGGGGGGTGAGCATCTGCCACGTGGAATTCTCTGGATCGTTCTCCATGACAGGCCCCGGGGGCGTGCATCCCGTTCCGCAGTCCCCACCTCCGAGGAACACATAGGCGTGAGGTTGAAGCTCGCGCGTGACGATGTCCGCCGCTCGCTGGGCACAGACCGCCGCGGCCTTGGGATCCTCGGCGGTATTCACGAAGCCTTGCCGGGGGTGGACCGAGCCCCAGGTGTTCAAAGGCCAGTCCCCAATCTCCCGGAGCCCCGGAATAAAGGTGGCGGGATAGATGAGCTCCGTCACCCCCAACCGCCAGCCGATGGCATCCACGGTCGAGAGAAAATATGGGAAGAAAGAGACCGCCTCGCTCGCGCACAAGAAACCCGCGGTGTTGGCGAGTTCGGAGCCGGAGACGATGGGGTTGCCGATCACGTCCACCTCCTTGAAGCGGACGTTTTCATGATCCTGCGTGCGCCGGCCTTCCCGTTGATGTCCGCCGTCGATCGGAATGCCAGCAGCCGCTCCCAGCAACCCCCCGATCGACCCCGCGCCCGCCGCCCCTAGGCCTGCGATCTCGGACCAGGGGTTCTCGCCGGTGCGCTGATAGCTGCTGACCACCACATCGGGCAGGAAGTGGCTGATCCGGGCGGTCGTCTCGATATGACACTCGAAGATCTCGCAGACGAGAAAAAAACAGGTGCCCACAATGCGATAGTCGAGACAGGCGGGGCTTACGGAAAGGGCGGCGATCT
>JALZJW010000079.1 GCA_030859565.1 Pseudomonadota bacterium | reverse complement strand
CATCTGGGCTTGCTCGCGACACTTTTGCAGAGCTTCCTTAGAGAGCTTCCTTTTGGTCATGGAGAAAACGCATCGAAAGATCGATCGCCCGGATATGCTTAGTCAGGGCGCCGACGGAAATGAAATCGATTCCCGTGCCGGCCGCCGCTCTCAGCGTGTCGAAATCGAATCCGCCCGAGGCCTCGATCCGGACCCGCCCGCGATTGCGGGCGACAGCCGCGTGCAGTTGATTCACGGTGAAGTTATCGAGTAATACGATGTCGGCGTCGGCAGAAATCGCCTCGTCAAGCTGCGCCAGATTTTCCACTTCCACCTCAACCTGCATCTCCGGGTAGCGCGCCTTGGCATTAGTGACGGCGCCGGCGATCGAGCCGACGGCGGCGATGTGGTTTTCCTTAATCAGGATCCCATCGAACAAGCCGAGGCGGTGGTTGTAACCCCCGCCGCAGCGAACGGCGTATTTCTGCGCCTCGCGTAATCCCGGGATGGTCTTTCTCGTATCGAGCAATTTGGTGTGGGTGCCTTGCAACGTACGGGCATAGGCGCGCGTCACGGTGGCGGTCCCGGACAACGTCTGCAAGAAGTTCAGGGCGGTGCGCTCGCCGCTCAATAACGCGCGGGTGGGGCCGGCGAGCACGCAGATCTCTTGATTAGGCAGGACCTCGTCGCCATCGTGCGCCTGCCATGCAATCTCGACCCGCGTGTCGAGCCGATGAAAGACAGCGCTAAACCAGTGTGTTCCGCACAGAACCGCATCATCCCGTGTTAGCACATGGGCCCTCGAATGGTGGTCCGGCGGGATCAAAACCGCGGTGAGATCACCCTCGCCTACATCTTCTTGGAGGGCCTGAGCCACGGCAATATGATTTAAAGAATCATCTAACACATTGTCTCATATGTGATTATATTTGAACTCACGGCGTGAGGCAGTTACGCAATTCATCTCGACAACAGCTTGAATATCTTAAAAAAGTTGCATCGGTTTAAAAGACATAGCCATTAATCCCATGCTAGAATGCGAGCTGGCGCAGGGTTTCTTTACCACCGGGAGGCATTCACCTGTCCGGACACGAGTCTGACATAGACGGCGGCACAGTGCATCCAGGGCATCAAGAACGACCAAAGGAAGTCCCTAAAACGATGTATGCACTGACACGAGAAGGGTGTGTGCGAAGACAGCTCGTGGATGAAGCGCCACTGCCGGCCGGCCGGTTGCGCGTGGACGAAGAGGGGTGGTTGACCGGGGTTCGCCGGCTCCCGTCCCCCAACTGTGACGATCGGCCTCCGGGTACGCCCATCGATCTTTTGGTGATACACGCGATTAGTCTGCCTCCCGGAATTTATGGAGGCGATTATATCGATGAATTTTTCACCAATCGATTGCATGCCGATGCGCATCCTTACTTTCGGACCATTGAAACGCTGCGGGTATCGGCGCACGTGGTGATTAAACGTGAGGGTGAAGTAATCCAATACGTGCCTTTTCACCGGCGGGCGTGGCATGCAGGCGTGTCCGAGTTTCAGGGCCGGCGTTCTTGCAATGACTTTTCCATTGGTATTGAATTGGAAGGCCGGGACGACGATCCCTATGAAGAGATGCAATACGGTGTACTGGCGGAACTTTCCAAGCTGATTATGCGGGTGTGGCCGGGGATCGCGCTTGGCCGAATCGTTGGGCATTGCGATATAGCGCCAGGCCGCAAGACCGATCCGGGACCGGCGTTCGACTGGGGTAGATTAAAAAAACTAATAGTTATGTGATGGGCTAAACAGTGATGGAGGAATAACAATGAACCTACTTGTCATCCTGATTGCCACGGCGGTGGAGAAATTGCTAGCGGAACCGTTAGCAAAATTCAGGGAGCTGCGAAGGCTGGGCTGGTACCGTGCTTTTGCGGGCATGGCCGAGCAGAAGCTCGGGGGTATCGAAGTCTTCAAAGGTCCGGTGGGCGTTGCTATTTTGATTGCCTTACCGGTTTTAGTATTTTATGTCGTGTTCTCATTTATCAATGGCATCCTCGCGTTTCTTGGATTCTTGCTGTCGATTGTGATCTTGTTGTACTGCCTCGGCCTGCAGGACCTCGATGCGGAAATCAAGGCTATCGTTAATGCGATACGCGGCGGCAACGAGGACGAGGCGAATCGCTTAGCACAGGCGTTTTCCCGTTCCGCAAGCCCGGTGGATACGCAATCGCGCGGCCGGACGGTGGTGGAATCGGTATTTACCGAAGCGAATGGGCGCGTGTTCGGGGTTATATTTTGGTTTGCGTTATTGGGCTGGTTCGGCGCGGTGCTGTTCCGGTTTTCCAATGAGTTGAGTCATTACGCCACCCAGGCCTCCTCGGGCCTGAGCGAATGGGCCGGCCGGGTGCGCAATGCACTGTCTTGGATCCCGGCGAGAATCGCGGCTCTTGGATATGCCGTCGCCGGTAATCTCACGGGTGCATTCAATCACTGGCGAGTGACGGAAACTCTCGATTTACAGCACACCGATACCGTGCTCAAACAAAGCGGGACCGGCGCATTGGAGGGGGCGATTTCGGGTGATGAGGTTGAGAGAATCACGGCGGCACAGGCCCTGGTATTTCGCACGCTAATGGTACTGCTCGCGATACTGGTGATCATTCATGTCATTAGCTGGATACCGTAGCCGACCGGTCGCCCGCGGACTTTGCAAGGGCTCGGCGCCCGCCGGGCCGCCGGAAGGCATTCCTTCCGGCGGCCGAGCCGGCAGCGTTGCGTAGTACATCGCCTTAGAACTGCAGCACTGTTTGCGCATAGAAGTAGTTCGAGTCATCCGTATCGACCGGGGCGTTCGGGGCGTCCTCCGCGAATTCGCCTTTAACAAGATACGCCCAGCCTGCTTCTAGCGTGATGTTCTTCGGGATCACCTGCCAGTTGACACTCGCTTCGATTTGATGGCCGATAAAATCTCCCGACTGACCCGTGACATCGCGGATGTTGGCTGTAGTCCACGCGTCCTTCGATTGCGCAAGCCAGAAAAGGCGGTGACCAATGAACGCCGATACGGTCTCGTGAGGCTTTACTATTAGCCGGTAACCGGGCGAGCTGATATTACTTCTCGCAAACGCACCCCAGATCCCGGTGGGACCGAATTCGAAGCGGCGCGCGCCAAACAGCGTATCGAATCGACCGTTGTCGTCATCGGTGGGGTCCTCATCTCCACTCGCATAATCGTATTGAGCCAGGAAGCGAGGCGACCAGGGAAGAGCGAAGGTGTAACCGATCTGCCCATGCTGCATATGAGCAAAGTGATCAAGATCCTCGGTGTCGGTTACTTGGGTGGAGGCGCGCGATTGGCCAAACTGATAGATAGATTCGAGCTCGAAATCGACCTGTCCCTTAGCAGGATCTTTAAAGATCCGAAACCCCGGCGTATAGAGCTCTCGGTCCCGCGTCGCGAGATCGGAGCCGTCCTCTTCGTTCAACGCCAGGAAATAGATTCTCCGTTGGCGCCCCACATGACCTGATCGCGGCGTAAAAACAAGGCGCCAAAGTAGGTGTTAAAACTTTCTTCATCGAATTCGACTTCATCGTTTACGATTTCGCTAACGGTGTCCGGGAGGCGGGTCAGGGGAGCACGAAGAAGCTTCGCGCTTGCCATTGCCCCGGTATCTCAGTCATAAAATGTAAACCCGTGAACGAGTTGATAGTATTCCGGAAGGAATTTCGTGCAACCAACCTGCGGCTCCCAAGATCGATGGTTTGGCGCCCGCCTTTGAATTCGGCGCTCAAATCGGAACCCAAGAGATTCTTGGTGTTCCAGGCGGCGTAGGCTTGCAAGAGTTCGGCTTCATCAACCTGGGTCGTGTCGATCGGGGTCCCGCTGTCGTCGAGTGCCAAGCGAGAGTCCATGAACTCGCCGCCAACACGCCACGACGCGAATGTCGCTTCAAGCAATGCCAGCGTGCGAAAAGCGATGACTTGATCACCGCCGGTGCCGAGCGCGCGAAATTGATTGTCCACGCTTTCATAGCGCGTGCGATGCTCGAAAGAGAGTTGTAACCAGGGGGGTAAGCTTAGCGCGTCGTGGACTCGCCACGGCATAGGTGCAGCTTGCTCGGCGCTGAGCAGCGAGCTCCAAAGGAGTAAGGGATAGACCAGTGTCGTTTTTGTAATCATTTAATTCGCTCTAAGTCTTAGGTGGTGACTACGTCGTGACTCGATTCCCCAGATGGTGATTATCGTTTCTCTTTCCGGTCACGGACGACCTTTATTCGAATCTAAATATGCATATTCATACCGAATGTAATAAATTCCAGCGCCTGTAATATAATATGTGATACAACAGTCCCGAATAAATAGGAAAAGTGATACATATATGAGTAGGCGCCGCATCCGGTTTGGCGAGGAAAGTCGGCCATGGAGGAGATGAGGACGGCGGCGGTGACCGCATTGAACATGGTACTGGGTTTCGATGCGAGGCTCGCCGAAATCGTGTTGTTGTCCTTGCAGGTCAGCCTAACGGCGGTGGCCTTGGCGACGTCGATCGGATTTCCGCTGGGCGCGGCGATCGCGATCACCCGATTCCCGGGCCGTCGGTTCTTGATGATCCTTATGAGTGCTTTGATGGGCTTACCGCCGGTCGTGGTCGGCTTGACCGTGTACTTATTGCTATCGCGTTCGGGCCCGCTCGGTGAATTCGGACTCCTGTTTCGCCCAACGGCGATGGTGATTGCACAATGCATACTGGTGACACCCATCATTGCCGCCTTGAGCCGGCAAGTGTTCCGGGATCTATGGGAAGAGTATCAGGAGCAGCTGAGATCGCTCGGCGCCAGCCGCATTCAAGCTCTGCGGACTCTACTGTGGGAAGGACGGTATCGATTTCTGACTGTGGTGCTCGCCGGTTTCGGGCGGGCGGTCGCGGAAGTGGGGGCGGTTTTGATCGTAGGGGGTAACATCGCGGGCGAAACCCGGGTGATGACGACGACAATCGTGTTGGAAACCGCAAGGGGGGATCTAGCTCTAGCGCTTGCGATCGGTTTCGTGCTCATCTTTATAGTCTTGATGATAAATGCAGCTGTCTACTTTACCAAAGACGCTTCCGAACCGTTCGCCGACTGAGATCTCCTCGATCGCCGGACCGCGAGGATTACGGGCAGGTGGGGGGATCCTCCCTCTTCGAATAGAGAGGCTTAGTTTTCATAGAGACGGTCAGGCACTGTTGGAAGAAGTTTCTTGCTGTCTGGATCACGGTAGGAGCACCGTCGTGCTCGGACCCAATGGCGCGGGTAAGAGTCTGTTCCTGCGTCTCTGCCATGGGCTTTTGGCCCCGAGCAGTGGGCGGATCAGGTGGCTCGGGCCCGCTGCCGATCGAGCACAAGCCTACCAAGCGATGGTGTTTCAAAGGCCCGTCCTCCTTCGTCGCTCCGTGGCTGCCAATATCGATTATGCCTTAGGCATACAGGGTATCGATCGCGCCGTGCGAGGATCGCGAGTCACACAAGCATTGATGATGGCGGGGCTGGAACGGCTGGCAGGCCGCTACGCGCGGATCTTGTCGGGCGGTGAGCAACAGCGCTTGGCACTAGCGCGCGCCTGGGCGGTGGACCCGGAAGTGTTATTTTTAGACGAGCCTACAGCGAGTCTGGACCCGGCGGCGACGCGCGCCGTCGAAGACGTGATCCGGATCTTTCGCGATACTGGCACCAAGATCATCATGACCACCCATGATCTAGGACAAGCACGCCGTCTGGCTGACGAAGTCTTATTTCTACACCGCGGCCGGTTGCTGGCGCATGCACCCGCCCCGGATTTTTTTGCCGATCCTATCCATCCCGATGCGAAAGCCTTTCTGAAAGGCGATCTTTTATGGTGACGCTTTTTAACAACGACAAAAGGAGTGCAATCATGCAACTGTTTCTAGGTACACTACGATGGGCTGTCGTTTCACTCGCGTTGTCGGCATTACCGGTGCTGGCCGCCGATTCGTTTATAACGTTGGCGTCCACGACTTCCACGCAGGCTTCCGGGTTTTTCGACTATTATTTGCCCCTGTTTAAGAAAGAATCGGGGATCGAAGTGCACGTCGTCGCGGTCGGGACCGGGCAGGCGATCAAATTAGGCCAAAAAGGCGATGCCGATGTGCTACTGGTTCACGACAAGATCGGTGAGCTTCAGTTCCTCGAAAAGGGTTACGGTGTCGATCGCCGTGAAGTGATGTATAACGACTTTGTGATCGTCGGCCCCGAAAAAGATCCTGCTGGGATCAGATCTCAGCAGGACGCGGTCAGTGATTTTCAGAAGATCGCAAAGTCCAAACAGACCTTTGTATCCCGCGGTGACGATAGCGGCACCCATCGCCTCGAATTACGCTTATGGAAGGAAGCCGGCATCGATCCAAAAGAGGGGCTGGGTAAAAACTACAAGGAAGTCGGTTCCGGTATGGGGGCAACGCTCAATACCACGGTGGGTTTGAATGCTTATACGCTTTCGGATCGCGCCAGTTGGGTGACGTTCAAGAATCGCGGCGAACTGGCCTTGCTGGACGAGGACGACGAAAAGCTCTTTAATCAATACAGCGTGATCTTGGTGAACCCCGCGAAACACAAGCACGTCAAGAAAGACGCGGGTCTAGCTTTTATGGATTGGATGATCTCATCCGAAGGTCAGGCGGCCATAGCGGCATTCCAAGTGGAAGGCCAGGTACTATTCAAACCCAATGCTGCAGATGTAAAGAAAACGGGGACCGAATAAAGTAAAGTCATCGTGGAGATCAGGTTCGGTCTGCATTGGTCGCTGGGGCTCGCTCGAGCGGAGGCGGTCGAGCCTGAGCTCTTCCGACTGCTACAATACATGCACGAGCGCGGCTCGCTGCAGGTCGCCGCTAAAGACCAAGGGGTTTCCTATCGCTATGCCTGGGGCCTCATGCAGAAATGGGAGCGCGCGCTGGGCCAGCCGCTGGCACGTCTAGAACGCGGTCGGGGCGCTACCCTGACGCCGCTCGGGCAAAAACTGCTTTGGGGGCAGCGTCGCATCAACGCACGCTTGGGGCCGGAGCTCGAGAGCCTCGCCTCCGAGCTTGCCGCGGAACTGCGCGCGGTCCTGCAGGTGGACAGCGGGCCGCCGCTGCGCATTTACGCGAGCCACGGGTTGGCGATCCCGCTGTTGCGCGATTTATTGCAAGCAGAGCGGGGGATCCGGGTCGATCTTCAGTTTCGCGGCAGTCTCGACAGCGTCCGCCTCTTGCGCGGCTCGAAGTGCGATCTGGCCGGTTTCCATCTCCCGGACGGGGCGCTCGGCGTGTGCCTCGCGCCGCGCTTTCGGCGCTCGTTGGACCCCAACTCGGATGTGCTCATTCATGCCGTGCGCCGCCGGCAGGGAATAATGGCGGCGCAAGACAATCCCAAGCGCATCGAATCGGTCGCCGATCTCGCCAAGGATTCGCTACGCTTCGTCAATCGCCAACCCGGATCGGGGACGCGCATGATCCTGGACCTTCTGCTCGAAGAGGCCGCTGTCGTGCCCGAGGCAATCCATGGCTACAGCACCGAGGAATTCACGCACCTGGCGGTGGCCGCCATCGTGGCGAGTGGCGGGGCCGATGCCGGCTTCGGGATCGAAGCGGCGGCGCGCCGCTTCGGCCTGCATTTTATCCCGGTCACCTGGGAAAACTATTGGTTCGCCCTGTCTCGCGACACCCTCTCGAAGTCCGCGGTATCGGAGCTTGTCAGCATGCTGCGTAGCGCCGAGTTTAAATCCCAAGCCGGCGCGCTTCCGGGTTACGATGCTGCTCAGGCAGGAACGATCGTGCCGGTCGATAGCGTCATCGCCTATAGCGACGCCCCGGCAGTCTGGGCTATTCCGCCTGAGCATCCGCCTCGGTCTTGAGCGTGCGAGCACGCGCGAAGCGCGTTGCATTTTCGTAGCTCACTCCGGATAACAGCAGTGTGGTTTGCAACATTCGGCGCTTGCGTCGATAACTGCAGCGATGCGGCATTTGTCACATTCCGCAACGGCTCAAACTCCCCTAAGATGCGCTACAGCTTAGCCTCCACGATTTTGCCCCCGCCAGGGGGCTTTTTTATGTGGGTGGTTGGGCGAAGGCCGCAGTAGCGGCAAATCGCTGGATTTCGCCTCGATTTTCACTGTGATTGACAACAGGCCCGGCCCTCAGTACTTTCCTACCTGAGCAAAAAGGGCGTTTATTCTATACCCCGCCTTACACGCATCGTGACCCATGGCGCTACACCCTGAATTCCCGACATCGCCCTATGCCGAACTGCCGCCGGACGGGCGCTGGTTCCCGGCCGCGGAAGAACTTCGTAGCACGGCCTACGAAAAGCTACTACCGCCCCTGGTCGCCAAGGTACGCGGCGAGGTCGCAGCCTGGCGGGGTGCGGGCTACGCCGGCGCCTCGGAGACCTCCCGCGCGCTGCTTAGCTGGTGGTTCGAGACCGAGCACCTGGTCGAGCAGGCCGACGGCACGCTGTCGCCGTTCCGTTATTACTTCGCGCAGCGCGAAGCGGTGGAAACGGTGATCTGGTTGCATGACGCGCGCAAGGTCAGGGACAAGTTCGACCTGCTCCGATTCGATGCGTCGGGCGCGGTCTCGGCGGGGATGTTCGACGAGGACTGGCCGCGCTATGTCCTCAAGATGGCGACCGGCGCGGGCAAGACCAAGGTGTTGTCGCTCCTCATCGCCTGGAGCTTCTTCCACAAGCTCTACGAACCGGACTCCGCGCTCGCCAGGAACTTTCTCTTGATCGCGCCGAACATCATCGTCCTCGACCGGCTGCGTGCCGATTTCGACGGGCTGCGCATCTTCTTCAATGACCCGATTCTGCCGGACAACGGTCACGCGGGCCGCAACTGGCGGGACGATTTCCAGCTCACGCTGCACATTCAGGATGATGTTCGCGTCGTGCGCGAGACGGGCAATCTCTTTCTCACCAACATTCATCGTGTCTATCTAGGCGATGTACGCGAGCCGTCTCTGGAAGATGACGACCTGCGCGATTATTTCCTCGCGCCCTTCGGTCCCAAGCCGGCCGGCAAAACCACCGACAGCAGAACCGATCTCGGCGAGATCGTCCGCGAAATCGAAGAGCTGGCCGTGTTCAATGACGAGGCCCACCATATTCACGATCCGAAGATGGCCTGGTTCAAGAGTATCCAGGACATCCACCACCGGATGTTGCAGAAGGATGGGCGTTTGGCCTTGCAGGTGGACGTGACCGCCACGCCCCGGCACAACAACGGCGCGATCTTCGTGCAGACGGTCTCGGATTATCCACTGGTCGAGGCCATCCACCAGGACGTCGTCAAGCACCCGGTACTGCCGGATGCGCCGAGCCGCGCTAGATTACAGGAGCACAAGAGCGCGATCTTCACCGAGCGTTACGCGGACTACCTGCAACTCGGGATCGAGGAGTGGCGAAAGAGCTACTCCGAGCACGAGGCGCTGGCCAAGAAGGCGGTGCTCTTCGTCATGGTGGACGACACCCGCAACTGCGACGAGGTTGGCGCTTGGCTGGAAAAGACTTGTCCCGAGTTGCAAGACGCGGTGCTGATCATTCACACCAAGAACAACGGCGAGATCTCCGAGGCATCCACCGGCAAGAACAAAGACGAACTGGAGCTGTTGCGCAAACAGGCGAACGCGATCGACTCCTGGGCCAGCCCATACAAAGCCATCGTCTCCGTGCTGATGCTCAAGGAGGGTTGGGATGTGCGCAACGTCACCACCATCGTTGGCCTGCGCGCGTTCGCCGCCCCAAGCAACATACTCCCCGAACAAACCATAGGGCGTGGTCTACGGCGGATGTACTTCGGATCTCAAATCCCGGAGACCGTCGCGGTCATGGGCACGCCCGCCTTCATGGAGTTCGTCGAATCCATTCAAAGCGAGGGAGTCACCTTCGAACGGGTGCCGATGGGGCCGGGCGCCGGCCGCAAGGATTCGCTCATTGTCGAGGTGGACACCCAGAACGCCGACAAAAACCTCGATGTGCTGGACATTGAAATTCCGAAACTCTCGCGCCGCTTCAACCGGGAGTACAAGAACCTCGAAGCGCTGGATCCGGCAAGCTTCGGCAATCCGAAGCTTCCGCTTAAACCCTTCACGCCGGAAGAGACGCGCGAGATCGTCTTCAAGACCATGCTCGATGCCGAGGTGCATCACACCATCCGGCTCGATAGCGCCGGCCCCGCGGACTATCGCTCCGTGGTTGCTTTCTTCGCCCGCCAACTATTGAAGGAACTGCGCCTCGTGGGCGGCTACGACGTGCTTTATCCGAAGGTCAGAGCGTTCATGGCCGGGCATCTGTTCGAAACAAAGCCGGTCAACCTCGAAGATCCGGTGGTGCTGCGTAATCTCTCCGAGCCCGAGGCCGGGAAGATCCTGTTCGACTCTTTCAAGCAAGCCATCAACGCGCTCACGGTTCAGGATACCGGCACCTCCCGGATCGAAGACCGCATTCGGCTGCGGGACACGCGTCCTTTCCGCACCGAGAACCGGCCCTACCTCGCGCCCAAGAAATCGCTGTTCAGCAAAGTCGTCGGCGAGCCGCACGCCGGAGGCTTCGAGCTGAGCTTCGCGCGCTTTCTCGACGAGGCACCGGATGTCGTCGCCTTCGCCAAGAACTACCTCGCCGTCGGTTTCAAGATCGATTACGTGAAGGCCAGCGGCGATCTCTCGAACTACGTTCCCGACTTTCTCGTGAAAACCACTGACGGCACGGTCTGGATCGTCGAAACCAAAGGCCGCGAGGAGATTGACCTGCCGCAAAAAATGGCCCGGCTCAAACAATGGTGCGCGGATGCGACAAGCGCGAGCCGGGCAGAGGGCGGGCCCGAGTACCGTTTCCTCTACGTGGACCAGCAGGGCTATGAGCGTACGCCAACCAAGGACTTCGCCGGCTTGACCGCCGCCTTCCGGGACTATCAGCACTGAGTTAAACTAACCATAAACCCATATTTATGGAGATGCCGACGTGAAAACTACGCTGGAACTGCCCGACCGGCTGATGCGCGAAGTAAGAATCCGCGCCGCACAGACCGACCGCAAGCTCAAGGATGTGGTCGCCGACCTGATCGCGCGCGGGCTGGGCGAAGAGCAGCAGGAGCCGCACGCGGTGCAGCCGGATCTGACGCGGTTCGTCGGCGCGCACCCGCGCTACAAATCTATGGACGAGGTCGTCGCCTACGTCAGAGAACTGCGAAAAGACCGCGATGAGGATTGAGAAACTACGGGGACAACGAATTTACCTCGACAGCAATGCGCTCATCTACGCCATAGAAACCGACGCCGCCACACAGCCCGCCGCCGTCCGTTCGCTCTTGCAGGCTGTCAGTTCCAGCGAAGTCCAGGCGTTTGTTTCGCCAATCGTCCGCGCCGAGGTCCTGGTGCAGCCTTTGAGAAGCGGTAACGACCGGCTGGCGGAGATATACCGGACCATGCTCGCCCGGCCGGGGCCGATCGCCATCATTTCGGTGGACGACGCCGTCGCGGACCTGTCCGCCGAACTGCGGGCGAAGCACCGTGGGTTGAAGCTTGCCGATGCGCTTCATCTAGCTGCGGCGCTTTCCGCGGGCTGCCGTGCCTTCATCAGCGGGGATAAGCGGATCAAGACCGCTGCACGGCGGCGCATCGCTGTATTGTCCTTTGGGGACATAGTTGTTTGAGCCATGCCTATCCGGTTGACGTCCAAGACCCCTATGAGTAGTACTCGGGTAAGGCGTAACCACCAATCGGTAGTACCGTTGGGCGCGAACCGGATAGGCATGGTTTGAGCGTCATGTCCCGTACGACCAAACCCACCTACGACCTCACCGACGCCGAAAAGCGCGACCTGATCCAGCTCATCCAGCAGGGGAAGCCGCTGCCGGAGCATTACCGCTTCATCCTGTTCGAGGACAAGCGCGAGGTGGAATTGGTCTGGAACGGCAAGAGCCGCGAGGTCTGCACCACTGTCCTGCCCTTCCAGTCGCTGGAGCACGTGGACGAGCCGCGCCGGGAAGCGCCGGAGTCGCCGCAGCTCGATCTCTTCGATTTCCGCGGCCGCCAGCTCAAGGGCTGGACCAACAAGCTCATCTGGGGCGACAACAAGCTGATCCTGTCGTCATTGAAGAGCGGCGCGCTGCGCCGCCAGATCGAGGACGCGGGAGGCTTGAAGCTCATCTACATCGACCCGCCCTTCGACGTCGGCGCTGACTTCTCTATGGACATCGAGATTGGCGGCGAGACCTTCCACAAGGAGCCGAACCTCTTGGAGCAGATTGCCTACCGCGACACCTGGGGGCGCGGCGCGGATTCGTTCATTTCGATGATCTACGAGCGGCTGATCCTGATGCGGGATTTGCTGGCGGAGGAGGGGAGTATTTACGTGCACATGGGGCCGTTTATATCGAGCTACGTAAAGCTCATACTCGACGAGATTTTTGGAGCCAGCAACTGTATCTCTGAGATTTCGTGGAAGCGACAGCAGGCTCACAGCGATTCAACAACCTTTGCGACTTTGCACGAGCAGATTTTCTTCTACACGAAATCCGAGCGGTTCTCTTTCAATACGCAGTATGTGCCTTACACAGATAAGCACGTTGAAGAGAACTACCGGTATCGCGACGAACGCGGCCTATTTGCACTGGGCCAGACGAAGGCTCCAGGCAATCGTGGCCCGCGTTATGAGTGGAAGGGCATAACACGACACTGGCGCTTCACGGAAGAAAATATGCGTCGGCTCGAAGCCGAAGGGCGCATCTACTATTCCAGTTCTGGAGTTCCTTGGAAAAAACTGTACCTCGACACGATGCAGGGCGTTGTGGCCGGGACAATTTGGACCGACATCAACCCAGTTCACGCTCAGGACAAACGGGAGCGCCTTGACTATCCGACTCAGAAACCCGAGGCCCTGCTCGAACGCATTATCAAGGCCAGCAGCAACGAAAGCGACGTCGTTGCCGATTTCTTCTGCGGTTCCGGCACCACGGCAGCGGTGGCGGAGAAGCTTGGGCGGAAGTGGATCTGCACCGATCTCGGCAAGTTCGCCATCCACACCACGCGCAAGCGGTTGATCCAGGTACAGCGCGAGCTGAAGCCGGCGGGCAAGCCGTTCCGAGCCTTCGAGGTGTTGAACCTCGGCCGCTACGAGCGCCAAGTCTATCTCAACGTCGGCGGCCGGCTCACCGGCCAGCAGAAGGAACAGGCGCTGGCGCAGAAGGAGCGAGAGTTCCGCGAGCTGATCCTGCGCGCCTATCGCGCCCAGCCACTCGAAGATGCGAGCTTCTTCCACGGCAAGAACGCGGGGCGCTTGGTTGTGGTCGGCCCGATCAACCTGCCGGTAGGACGGCTCTTCGTCGAGGAGGTCATCACCGAATGCCGCAAGCGCGGCGCCTCGCGCGTGGACGTGCTGGCCTTTGAGTTCGAGATGGGTCTCTTCCCCGCCGTGCTCGACGAGGCCAAGGGCAAGGGCATCGACCTCGCGCCGAAATACATCCCGGCGGAGGTCTTCGACAAACGCGCCGTGGACAAGGGCCAGGTGGTGTTCCACGACGTGAGCTTTGTCGAGGCCACGCCGCGCTACGACAAGAAGGACCAGCTCACGCTCCAGATCGAGCTTACCGACTTCTCCGTCTACTACACCCAAGGCGCGCTTGATGCCGCCGCCGCAAGTCTCAAGAACGGCAAGTCCCAGGTCGTCTGCGAGCAAGGCCAACTCATCAAGATAAGCAAGGACAAGGAGGGCATCGTCACCCGCGAGACGCTTACCAAGCACTGGACCGACTGGGTGGACTACTGGGCCGTGGATTTCGACTACATGTCGCGCCGTGAGATCATCAAGGTGGCGCGGGATGCGGGGATTGGGATCGATGTAGGTCGGGTTAGCCCGCAAGGGCGTAACCCGACACCCGAGCCGAACGCCTCGACGTCGGGTTACGCTACGCTAACCCGACCTACGGCTACTACGGCTACGGCTGGCGTTGAAGAACCAGAGTTCGAGGATCGCTGGACCGGCGGCTACATCTTCGAAAACGAATGGCAGAGCTTCCGCACCCGCAAGAACCGCACGCTGGAACTCCTCTCAGCGCCACATACCTACACCCAGGCGGGCCGCTACACCGTGGCTGTCAAGGTGATCGACATCTTCGGCAACGACACAATGACCCTGATGCCGGTTAGCGCGGGGTGATCCATTTTGCTACGAGTGTTCTATTCTGAAGAACGGCCAAAGTGTTATGACCGACACAAACAACGTATCCGAAAAACTGCGTAAGACCGTCTTTATCAGCCACGCCCGGCCTGAAGACGACGAGTTGACGCGCTGGCTGTGTGGCCGTCTAAGTGCGCGCGGCTACCAAGTGTGGGCCGACTTGGAGCAACTTCACGCGGGCGATCCTTTCTGGACCGATATAGAAAACGCAATTCGGTTCGACACGATTCGTTTCCTAAGTATCGTCACTCACGTTTCCGTCACCCGAAAGGGCGTAAAGGATGAACTAGCTGAAGCTTGCGATGTAAGCCGAAAGCTGGGAGATCCCCGCTTCATCATTCCCGTTAAGGGCGATGATCTCCCATGGGATGAGTTTCCGATTCAGTTAAAGCAAGCCAATGGCCTCGACTTCTCAAATGATTGGTCGGAAGGCTTTTCCAAGTTACTGAAAACGCTCGAGCGCAACCAGGTGCCCCGGAATGAAGGTGACCCGGAGGTATCGCGGATCGCATCTTTATTGGTTAGCGGACGGGAACAGATCAAGCCGGAGCCTGAAGCGGCGCTCCGTAACTGGCTATCAATCCACGTACTTCCAAGCGACATCAACTATTTCTATAGCTCTCTGTCTTCGAATGAGCTGAGCGCAATACGTGGTCTGATCAAAGTTCCACATGCGGTCCATCAACGCCTGATCTTATCGTTTGCAAACCTGGAGACCGTGCGCGCGGCGGTTCCTGAACATGTCGTCATAGAATCCCGCTACACAATCAAGCTTACGGAATTTCTAGGAGGTAAACCCCTACATGCTCCTGAGACGGGGAAGCGGGAGGCACAAAATTTCCTCTCAGACATCGTGCGACAAGCAATCGAGTACTTCCTGCGCGCCAAGGGGCTTGTACAATTCGACTATCGATGGTTCGTTCCAAATCAATGGCGCGTAAATAATGAAGGCCATTATGTTAAGCCGGGCGGTAAAGCAGGCTACCGGGTATTGGTTGGCAAAGCTAAAGACTTGACATGGCACTTCGGGATTTCGTTGCAGGTCAAAGCTGCGGAACCGCGCGGCGTGCAGATTGTTCCCCACGTCTTATATTCAGCCAACGGCATCACTCCTCTGTCAGACCAAAAGCATTTGCGCCGTCGCTACTGCAAGCTATGGTGGAATGACAAATGGCGCGACTTGCTGCAAGCGTTTCTGGCAGAGTTGTTCGGGAAGGAAGCAAAGTCGACGAATATCAGCCTCGGTGGATCCGCGGAAATGCTATTGGACGCCTCCATGATGACTGTTCAACTACCCGTCTGTTACGTGGCTGACAACGCTTACTTGCCTGAGGATGAAGAAGACCCGACTGATTGGGATGATGATGAGATTGAAGACGACACGGTGATCGCGTGAGCGGCCTGGTCGAAGCGATTCATTTGGAAGAGCCGAACCTCTTATTCGGACATCGACAACGCTCGGAGTATGTAAAAGATGGCTTATTTTTGTTTGGTCCCCTGCAAGGCGTTCCAGGCGCATCTGGGATGCGTTTCGGCGTGATTGGTACTGTTCACGGGCTGCGTCGTTTCAAACGCTGGTCCGGAGAAGTTTGTACTCGTATTGGACCTGATTCCGACAAGGCGCATCGTATGGGATGGCCGGGGTTTTCCGCAGTATTTGATACTGTGTGGCCCGCAGAGCCGATGGCATGTGTAACCGTGGATAGCGACAGGGTCCAGACTGCCATTCGTCGAGAAAATCGGCATGAAGCCGTTTATGAATGCGTAGAAATTTATGAAACCGCTATCAGCCAATATCTGCGTCGTGAAGAAGCGCAACCAGACTTTTGGTTTGTCGTGATTCCCGAAGACGTCTACCGATTGGGTCGTCCGCTGCAGACAGTGCCGACAGCCGAGCGAACGCAATCTAAGCTACCGATGTCGAGCCGGGAGGCACACAAACTCCTAGATAACCCGACTAGATTGCTATTCGCCGATTGGCAACGCGATGCCGAACAAACGCTTGAAGTCGAACGCTACGAGGTCAATTTTCATAACCAACTTAAGGCCAAGATGTTGAGGCACCATGTGGTTGTACAGATCGTCCGCGAAACCACTGTGGCGCCAGATGATTTCCAAACACGATTAGGAAAACCCAAGAGACGAGTTGAGGATCCAGCGACAGTCGCATGGAATCTTTGCACCACGGCGTTTTTTAAAGCTCAGGGGCAGCCGTGGCAGCTCGATGGAGTCCGACCGGGAGTTTGCTACGTAGGTCTCGTCTACAAGCAATTACACCAACCCACACGGGAGGCAAACGCTTGCTGCGGCGCACAGATGTTTTTGAACTCCGGTGATGGCGTAGTGTTTAAGGGCGTCGATGGAAACTGGTATCAGGCTGATCGCAAGGAAAGTCATTTATCAGAAGAGAAAGCGCGCGAGCTGATGTCCTTGGTGGTTCAAACGTACAGAGACAAGCACGGACAACTCCCTACTGAACTGTTTATTCATGGGCGAGCGCGTTTCGATGAAGCGGAATGGCGCGGATTCCAATCGGCTGTCCCTCGAGAGGTACGGCTTTCAGGTATTCGAATTCGGCGCGTTAGTAACGACAAGCTTTACAGAGTAGACGGCGCAACACCCGTGTTGCGAGGAACGGCGCTTATCCTGAATGAACGGCGGGCATTGCTATGGTCTCTTGGATATGTTCCGAGATTGCAAACGTATCCCGGATGGGAAGTCCCTACGCCGTTGGAAGTGGAAGTGAACCGTGGTGAGGCACAGATCGAACGAGTGCTAAGAGACGTGTTCGGTCTGACGAAGCTCAATTACAACTCTTGCATTTATGGAGATGGCAGGCCGGTTACTCTCCGTTTTGCGAATGCTGTTGGAGAAATTCTTACAGCTGTGCCTGGCGACATCGATTACAAGCCGCTACCTTTTCGGTTTTACATTTGAAGAATGTAGCCGTGAGGGGCAACGGACGTTGTAGACAAGATTATTCTCCGAGCGCTCGGATTCATTAGTGCCGCTGCTCAAGCGATCGCGCGCACGTGAACCGTCGCAGGGTATGAATCCAGGTCCATGCCGCTCTTGATTCATTGTACGCAGAAACTGCTGGCGGAAATCCCGGACCGCTTCATTGACCCGTCCGCTTCGGGCGCAAGCTGGCACGCCAATCTGCTGCGGTTCGACCGGCGCAAGTGTGTGCTGTTCACGCACGACGAGTCCTTGTACTCGGTGTTCGTGCCGGGCTTGAGAAAACCGGAGTTCGAGCAGTTGGATGAGGTCTTCGGCCAGCGCCTGTTCAAGGCGCTGGTGTGGGACGAGTTTGCTCAAACCCAGATCGAACGAATGCTGGAAGCTTGCCGCGTGGTCCGCTTCACCCGTTCCAGCAACCGCAGCGTGCTGGGCTCGATGAATGACATGCGGTTTCAGATCGGAGCGCATATGCAATGCGACGGCGGTCTGGCAAGCGTTGACCTGGCTCAACTCCACCACGCGCTCAACCGTACACCCTTTAGTGCCATCGATTACGGGTACCCGGTCGAGCGGCTTCAGGAGCACCTGGCGTGAACGGAAAGGGTGGGTTCGGCATGCTGTTTATGCCCCAACCCACCGACTCGGCCCGCGCAGCGGGCCTCCTTTTCAAGCCGTACTCCAAGGTATCGGCCTGCGGCCGACGGGTTGGTGCGTTACGCCGCAAACAGCGCGGCTTACGCACCCTACATCTGAGGCGAGGGAGAGAGGGCGTGTGAGTTTATTTGGAGTCTTCAACATTCAAGACGTGGTGTCTAATCTCCTTGGTATCCCGCTTCACGTTGATGTCGGATCCGAAGCACTAACGCTGTCTCGGAGTATTTTCTAATTCAAAGATGAGTCTGAAAGAAGGTAGTAAAGCCTGGCCTCCTAGGGTGAAAGAGTACTGGCCTCCGGGGATAGCTGGGGGCGTCGGGAGCCTGGGCGGTGCGACGACTGTTC
>JALZJW010000078.1:14920-18264 GCA_030859565.1 Pseudomonadota bacterium | reverse complement strand
GAGTTACTCGATTTGTCCTGTTGGCGTCTCGACCGCAGCGGCTAATTCAAGCGGTCTTCTTTTCTGATGTCCTCATCAATGCCTTTAGCTCATGTATCGACACATTGGTGAGAAATGCGGGCTAGCCCCGCTGGGCGTAAGCAGGATTCCCCCTCTCTGCCAAAACCCGACCCACCACCCAAAAAAAGACGGTAGACTAGACGGTATAGTGCTAAGCACCCCCGCTAATAGACTTATGTCTCAACGGCTTGAGGCATAGGTATACCTAGTGTCCTCATCAGTCGAATAAAACGCTGGTTGGAGTTCATCCAACCTTCTCAAAGCAGGTCATGCATCAACGATCCGCGACGCCATCTGATCCCACGGACACTTGCCGCCGCGGGGCAACGAGCATCAAGCGAAGCACCCACCGCAACGACCGGCAAAACCCGCGCAGATCCTGGTCGCATTCGCCTTACGTGAGCGGCCGCAACTCACCGAGCATTGTGGGTACCAACTCGGAAACCGTGGGATGTATATGCACAGCGCGAGTTATCACAGTATACGGGGCCTTTGCGTACATCACGTCCAGCAGCGAGTGAATCACTTCGTCACCGGTCACGCCGAGTATGGCCGCACCGAGGATTTCCTTCGTCTCCGCATCCACGATCGCTTTCATGAAGCCTTGGGCTTCGCCTTTCCACCGCGCGGCCGACCCGCGTCATGGGGCGGGTTGCGACCAGGGCATTGCGGCTGGACTGCCTCACCTCGGCCTCCGTCATGCCCGCCCGGCCGAGCGGCGGGTCGATGAAGAGCCCGTAGGTCGAAATGCGGTCCGACACCTTGCGCGGGTCATTGTCGAGCACATTGGCGGCGACGATTTCAAAATCATTGTATGAAGTGTGGGTGAATGCGCCGCGGCCGTTGCAGTCGCCCAGGGCCCAGATGCCGTGCACATTCGTACGGAGTTGATCGTCCACTTTGACGTAGCCGCGCGCGTCGGTTTCCACGCCCGCTTTGTCGAGGCCCAGATCGTCGGTATTCGGTCTTCGCCCGACCGCAAGCAGCAAGTGAGATCCCGCGACCTCGCGATCGCCGCTCGCGCAGTCCAATCCTATTGCAATGCGATCGCCACGGTTTCGTGCAGTCATGCATTCGGCGTTGAGGCGGAGGTTCACCCCTTCGTTTTCCAGGATCTCCTGCACGGCATGGGACACGTCCTCGTCTTCGCGTTGGATTAGGCGCGGCCCCTTCTCGACGATGGTGATCTCTGCCCCGAAGCGCCGGTACATCTGCCCAAACTCGAGCCCGATGTAGCTGCCGCCGATGATGACCAGGTGCTCAGGTAAATAGTCCACCTCCATCATGCTGGAGTTGGTGAGATAGGGCACCTGATCCAGCCCGGGCATGGGTGGGACTGACGCTCGTCCGCCCACGTTGATAAAGATCTTGTCGCCCTCCAGCAGACATTCATTGACTCTGACCGTATGAGGACTTTCGAAGCGCGCATGACCCTGGTACACGGTAGCGTTTTTCAAGCCGCGCATCCACTTTTCGACGTTTCGGTTGGAACGCCCGGAGATCTCGTCCTTGCGCGCTTTCACGCGCTTCATGTCGACGCTGATCGGGCCGCCCACGGTGACGCCGTACTCGGCGGCACGGCGCACCAGATGAGCGGCATACGCGCTGGCCACCAGGGTCTTTGTGGGAATACAACCCGTGTTCACGCAGGTGCCGCCGAACAGTTTGCGCTCAATGATCGCCACCCTCATTCCCGTCGCGGAAAGACGGGCCGCGAGCGCCGGCCCGGACTGTCCGGTGCCGATGATGATCGCAGCGAATTGCGTTGTCATAAGGTTCTCCTTCCGGTATAGGGGCTAAAGTCATACGGATCCATTAAGAGTAGCCCCGAAATAGCTCACACGCGTTCTGCGGCTTCTTGATCAAGCGCCTCCACGGCGACCCGATAGCCCGCGCGCTGGTGCGCCGCGATCGTGGCCCGTGAGAAGTCGTTGTCCTTGGACGGCGGCCCGTCTACTTCGCCGTCGTAGACGATGCGTGTGATGGCGAGCGGGGGTGCGTCACCCATGGTCTGGAGGTAGAGCGGGTTGTGCTTGATCTCATCGACGAGCTGCTGATCGACCCGGCCCATGATTTCCTCAACGAGCTGCCGGTAGCGATCCAGGAGCTGCCGAAAGTGGATATCCCGCCTGATCTTCTCCGAGTAACCGATCTCCTCGCGCCGGTCCATCACCTCCACGAGGCTCCTGGGCAACGCGTTCTTGCGGGGGTAGAGATTGACGATGTAGACCTTCTTCCCGGCGCATCCCAAGCGTTCGATGACCTGATCGAGGGGCGTATTGCTCACGATACCCCCATCCCAATAATGCTTGTCGCCGATCGTGGTCCAAGGGAACCCAGGCGGCAGGCTGCCGCTCGCGAGGATGTGATCCGGGGTGATCTCCTGATTGTAGCTGTCGAAGGTCTCGAGCTCCGCGGTCTCGACGTTTACCGCACCTACCATCAACCGGACCGGACTCTCCTTCAGCCGCTTGAAGTCGACGTAGCGCTCGAGGAGGGCTTTGACGGGCGTCGGGTCATAGAAGCTCGTCCAGTGGACGGGCCACTCGTTGGGGTACAGGATGGGCAGGAACCACCGCGGCCGGAAGAACTTGGGCGAGCCCAAGACCAGCGACTGCCAGGACGAGAGCTGGCGCCTGAGCGCCTCATCCGGCGCCATCGGGGTATCGAGCGACAACTCTTCCCAAAACGCCTCCAGCGCGGCGGTGGCGTTCTTCGGATTGCCGGCGATGACGGCGGCATTGAAGGCGCCGATGGAGATCCCAGCCACCAGATCGGGATGGATCCCGCGCTGGTCGAGCGCCCGCACCACCCCGCACTCGAAGGCCCCAACTGCCCCGCCGCCTTGTAGAATCAACACGGTCTGAACCGACAACTTCGCAAGCGGGAACGCCGTATCCGCAAGCCTTTCGGCCGCGTCCGTAAGATTGGTATGGTTCAAGATCAGGGATTCGGCGGCTTGAGCCTCTTCAGTCGGGCGTTTGAGAAAGAACATCGCCTGGAGCCGGACCTCCTCGCTTGCCTGGCCGCTCACTCGATCCAGGTAGAGCACCCCGAAGGAGAGATCTCGAGGCGATCCGCGCAGAACGCGCGTCTTGACCTCGGCGGTGTCGCCGAGGAAGTTGAACGAAAGGTCGAAGACGTTGGAGTAGAAATAGGAGACGGCACGGTATCCTTCCCGTCGGCCGAGCATGTTGAGCGCGGCGAGACGGCCCTGCTTGAGGGCGTTGTCCCAATGTTCGACGCGCCGATAACGGCGGAATATGGGGTCGAAGAAGCGGGCG
>JALZJW010000078.1:0-14910 GCA_030859565.1 Pseudomonadota bacterium | reverse complement strand
CGCCCGCGGCGTAGATGCCGGTGCGGCTTGTCTCCAAGTATTGGTTGACCAAAACTCCGTGTTCGAGCTTGATACCGCTGCCTGCGATAAACCCGAGATCGGGATCGACGCCAATACCCACCGCGACGAGATTGCAAGCGATCTTCTTTCCAGAGCTTGTGATCAGGCGCTGAACCCGCCCCCGCCCGGTAAAGGCCTTGACCGTCTCGTTAAAGAGGATCGCGACGCCGCGGGCGCGGTAGTAGCCGGCGAAGAAGGTCGAGACCTCGGGCGAATCGAGCCGACTGTAGAGCCGGTCTTCGCGGGCGATGAGCGTGGTTTCGATCCCCTGCTCGGCGAAGCTGGCCGCAAGCTCCATCGCGATGAAGCTCGATCCGATCACGGCGGCCCGTTTGGCGCCCGCCATGGCTTGCTTCAAGTCCAGGGCATCCGCGAGCGTACGCAAATAAAAGACCCCGGGCAGCTCGGCGCCCGGGGCCTCGATTCGATGCGGGCGGCAACCCGTCGCAATGAGGAGCTTCCGGTATTTGAAATCACCGGCGCGGTCGGTGCGCACACATCTATGCTCGGGCTCGATGCTGAGGGCCCGCGTATCAAGCAAGACCTGTACGTCCTGATCCCGAAAGTAACCATCTTTGAGGACCGGAAGGCTCTCCCGCGTTTGCTTGCCCAACAAGAAGCCCTTGGTGAGCGGCGGGCGATGATACGGGAGGAGCGGTTCCGCGGCGATGATGGCCACGGAGCCATCGGCCCCTTGCTCTCTCAGAGTCTTGGCGGCGGTTGCGCTGGCGAGCCCGCCGCCGATGAGCAGGAAATCGACCTCGATCGTCATAAGCCTAGGCTAGTGCGCAGTAAAAAAGACGCCATCGGCGGCGCTCACGAAATTGCCAGCCTCGATCACTTTGAGAAAGTTCGGGATAACTCGATATCCATGACCCACACCTTTGCCAACATTTTTTTGTATGACTAATACGCATATTATCCTTGCATATTTTTCGTTTGTGTAACACAAAAAATTGACTTAGGGCTATGGCAGGGAAAATAAGTTTTTTTGCGCCAGTCATCCAGACATCTACGCGGCGGGCGATGTCGCCGCGGATATCATACGGGACATAAAATCAGCAAGGACCAATTGCAGATCGACGCGTGGCTCAAGGTCTTGGCGCCAAGCACCGAGCTGCGCAAGTGGTTTGGTCACGATCGGGAGAAATGGGCCGAATTCAAACGCCGTTATTTTCGAGAGCTAGATGAGCATGCTGAAGAGGTTAAAGAACTTCTAGAAATGGTTAGAGCCGGTCGAATAACGTTTATCTTTTCCGCAAAAGACGCGAAGTGCAATCATGCGGTGGCGTTAAAAGAATACCTCGAGCGGCGGTTCGACAACTAGCGGCCATTTCAATAACTTTTAACTAAAAAAACAAATCTACGCAAGTATCTTTTGTCAGTGTCAGGAGGTTTGCAATGAAAAAGACGTTGGTACCCGTAACGGCTCTAGCACTAGCGATGGCATCTGCCACCTGGGCGGTTATGCAGGCAAGCTGGATCGGTGTGCAAGCGATTGGAAGTTTTGATGCGCCACACGAAACATACTCTAGTATTGTGACACGTAAATAACACAACTATCATGGCGAGGGTATTCCGATGGAGGTATCGCCATGCGGAGGGTTGAGTTCCACTACATACCCAAGCACGCCAGTTGGCTGAACATGGCCGAAATCGAGATCGGAATTCTCGATCGCCAGTGCATCGGTAGGCGCATCGCCCATGCCGCCTTGGTGGCCTGCCCGCTTAACCCGAGACAAGCTCGGGTACGCCCAGCGCTCGTGAGCAAACGGGCGCGGCGTCACTCGGACGCTGCGCGGAGGACGCGCCTTAAGACGGACCGAAGCCTTCGTATCTGAAAGGTCGCCGAGAAACGTTCAGGATGATTCGGTACGAACAGTATGTTCCAAGGCACATGCAAGAGATTAAGCAACGGGTGTCTGGGGCTGAGCAGTGTGTCCCACGTGATACCTACGGTTTGCGTGGTAGCCACGGAGGTGAATAGTGGGCGCCGCAGTAGATAACGGTCGATGATCCGATGCAATTGTGACAGCGCAATCCCATTCACGCATTTTTGGGTTGTCTTTAGAACCTCCAAAACATCCAGAGGAATTGTGGCCAATCCGTGGTTGCTCAAATAACTCAACATCACATAGGTATGGCTGGCAGCGACTGTACCCTCCAGAAAAGACAAAATATTTTTCCAGTCGAGTATGGTGCCGTACTTGCGGAGGAGCAATATCAGATCAATAAACGCCAATGGCTCGCGTGACCAGGTCAAGCGTTCTGCCATGTGCGAGCATATATATGCAAGCTGCAATTCAGGTCGCAACCGTCGCGCGGAGTGTCCGCGGAACAGAAAGGAAACACGCTGGCGCCTCACATACTCTGGCAAGAACACCTTGTCGCGCGCGACCGTCATCTGCACAGGGAAGAGGGAGGTATGGACTTCGATGTAGATAGGACGCTCAAGATGGTAGAAGGGCATGCTGTGATGATGGTTCACGTAGAACTCTGGAGGATTTTCAGAGCGTTGACGGTAGCCGAGTTTGTACAGAAGACACTCAATCGACCTTTGCATGCCGGGTTCGACCAGGAGGTCGATGTCGCCCATCGTGCGCAGATGGGGCTCTGGGTAGAGGTCCTCGCAGATTGAAATGCCTTTAAGTAGGGTAATCGCGTGGGCATTCTCGGACGCAGAATCGAGGATCTCTGCGGTAGCATCGAGGAGCATTCCGCAAAGGACGCGCGCAGTGAGGTCGGCAGACAGAAGGGCCATCCGGTGGGTGGATGGCGCCGCGTTTTGCCGGGTAATATCTGCAGTTCGAAGCAGTAACGGCCCGATACCAACGTCTAGGGCCCAGGATAGGGTCTGGTCGTCGAACGCCGCTAACTCCAGGTCTCGGCGGTCTTGGGCGAGGGCACGAAATAGGCTTAGAATCCGCGCCGCCTGTGGCATGCGTATTGCCCTAACGAATTTAGGCTGAGGATTATTCTATGGATGTTACTGCCGTTAACTGCCCAGTGCGCAGGTCTGATCTGTTGTACCGAGAGGTGGCCAATGAGGTCGTGGTGCTTGACCGGCATTCGGAAAAGATTCATCAACTCAATGAAACGGCGGCGCATGTCTGGAAGCATTGTGACGGTAGCCATTCGCTGCCGGACATCGGTCGGTCGCTCACGGAGGAGTATGGCATACCATTCTCCGCCGCGGAAGCCGACGTAACCCGGACGGTGAGCGATTTTGCCACGCTCGGGCTCTTGGAAGCGAATGGGAATACCGCGTCTCAAGCCTAAGGGAGGCAGAGATCGGTTCCGTTTCGGATCAAGTTCGAATCGGCTCGTATCGAGCCATAGTAATTACTGAACAAGGAGGTGCGCGATGAAAGACCATGATGTCTCAAAACGAAGTTTTCTAAAGACCACAGCCTACGTCGCTCCTGCGATTTTGACATTGGCCGCCGTGCCATCGTTCGCGGCGTCGGGATCTGGTTCTTATCCCCGTAAGAACGAGGTGGCATCGGGATCGGATCCCTACCCTGTTACACCCAAGAGCGAAAGCGGGAGCGGTCTTAGCGGTGCTGGAAGCGGCGAGACTCTGCCCGTCAAGAAGAGCAGGACGAGGTTGAATAAGTTGCGCCTCAAGATGCGCAAGGCCAAGATACGCAGAGCCAAGATACGCAGAGCCAAGATACGCAAGCTACGCAGAGCCAAAAAGCAGCTCGCGTAAGGCCCGTAACGCCTCCAGGATAAACCCTAAACCTAAAATTCATCACCGGTCCTGGCAACACAAGACATTGCCAGGACCGGATAACAGGACGGGATCACCTAAGCGCGATCCCCCGAATAATCGTCGCCCGTTGGCGACAAAGTGAGTTGGGCATGTGATTAGGTGGGCCGTTGAGCCTTTTTTCGCTTCTTAACGTGACTAAGCAACTTAAACACGGCGCCGCTGCCAGGAAGGAGATCGTCCTGTCAGTCTGTGGGCGCACGGTCCAGATATCCTGTCTTGATCGAAAAGCCTATCGGTTACTTGTGGCCGGATACGGGCGAATGGCGGCCACGGCTTGCGCTTCCGTCCCAGCGATCTCTTATCGGGTCGAGCGGGGGCACGCTGAGGGATCCTTATGCATATCCAGGGCAGGGGCATGCACTCTAATATCGCGGAATGATTCAGATTTTTTATTTTTGTTCGAAAAGGATCTCACCATGGAGCTGCAGTATCAGAGGCCCGACCTGTTTTTTGTGCATGCGGCGGTGGTCGAACGGGACGGCAAGGCGGTGGTCCTCGCGGCGCCCTCGGGTACTGGGAAATCCACGCTAACGCTGGCGCTACTGCATGCGGGTTTCCGCTATCTCAGCGACGAGCTTGCACCTTTCGACTTGGTCACACTGCAAGTTATGCCGTATCCGCATGCCCTATGTCTTAAGGCTGAACCGCCGGAACCGTTCAAACTACCTAAGGAAGCGATTCGCACCCTGAACACCATTCGTATCCCAACCGGCTTCCTTCCGGCGACGGCATTATCTGAACCTGTTCCGCTCGCCGCCGTGTTCTTTATTCACCGTCGGGGCGACGTTGGCGCAAAGGCGCTTTTACGCGAAGTCGGAAGCGCCGAGGCAGCCGTGCGTTTATATGCGAACGCACTAAACGCCTTGGCGCATTCCGGGGATGGTCTTGATGCAGCGGTGCGGATCGTGCTGAGCGTGCCCTGCTACGAACTAGACAGCACGGATTTAGTTCGAGTCGGGCCAGCCATCGAATCATTGATACGCTGGTTAAGCGGCAACACTTGATGGTTACAGCCGTTGCGCTATCCTTCTCGGCATGAGAGCTTCCCGCTTTATGGATTAGTTCCAACGGACCCGTTCCGACTCCGGCTCGCGAGTGGTTTTAACACTAGGCTGGATAATAAGCCAGGGTGCGACTGCGCCGCGATCGTCCTGCGCTCGCTGGCGCTACGTCGCTAGCTAGCTCTTGGGATCAATGCGCTTCGTCCCAGTTAGCGCCCACGCCGATATCCACCACCAAGGGCGCCGCGAGCTCCGCGGCCCCTGCCATGATGCTCGCGAGCCTCGCGCGCACCTGCTCGACCGCTTCCTCCGCGGCTTCGAGCACCAGCTCGTCATGGACCTGCATGATGAGCTTGGCCGGGATCCCCTCGCCGTGGAGCCAGCGATCGACCTCGATCATCGCCCGCTTGATGATATCGGCGGCGGTCCCTTGCATCGGGGCGTTGATGGCCGTGCGTTCCGCGTACTGGCGGCGCTGGGTATTTCTGGAATTGATCTCCGGTAGATACAGGCGGCGGTGATAGACCGTCTCGACGTAGCCTTGCCGTCGGGCGCGTACACGGATCTCTTCCATGAAAGCTTTTACTCCTGGATAGCGTGAAAAATAGCGATCGATATAGTCCTGGGCCGCGCCGCGATCGATCCCAAGCTGGCGGGCCAGCCCGAAAGCGGACATACCGTAGATAAGGCCGAAATTGATGGCCTTGGCCGCACGCCGTTGCTCGGCGCCGACCATCTCGGGCTTGAGCCCGAAGATCTCCGCGGCGGTGGCGCGATGAACATCCTGTCCGGTCGCAAAGGCTTGCCGCAGCAACGGATCACCCGAAAGATGAGCCATGATCCGCAGCTCGATTTGTGAGTAGTCAGCCGCCACCAAGCGCTGGCCGGGCGGCGCCGCGAAAGCCCGCCGGATGCGCCGCCCCTCCTCGGTGCGCACCGGTATATTTTGGAGATTCGGGTCCGAGGATGACAGGCGTCCGGTCGCGGCCACGGCCTGATGGTAGCTCGTATGCACCCGTCCGGTGCGCGCATCGATCTGCCGGGGAAGCTTGTCCGTGTAAGTTGTTTTCAGTTTCGCGAGGCCACGATATTCGAGTATCAATCGCGGTAAGGGATACTCGATGGCTAGGTCCTGGAGCACCGGCTCGCCGGTGGAGGGCTGCCCCGTGGGTGTCTTGGCCCTAACGGGTAAACCGAGCTTGTGGTACAAAATTTCCTGGATCTGTTTCGGCGAATCGAGATTGAAGCGCTCGCCCGCGAGCGCGTGCGCCTCGGCTTCGACTTCCAACAGCCGCCGGCCCAAGGCCCGGCTCTGCTCGCGCAACATTTCCGCATCGATTTGAACACCGTTGCGTTCCATGCGCGACAAGACCGGCACCAGCGGCACTTCCATCTCTTCATAGAGCCGGCGCAACCCGGACTCTTCGGCGAGCCGCGGCCAGAACGTTTGGTGCAACCGCAAACACACCTCCGCATCTTCCGCGGCATAGGTCGCGGCTCGATCGACAGGCACCTGATTGAAACTGAGCTGGTGAGTTCCCTTACCCGCCACGTCCTCAAATAGAATCGTGCGCACACCCAGGTACTTGAGTGCCAGGGAATCCAGATCGTGGCGGGTGGCGGTGCTATCGAGGACATAGGATTCCAGCATCGAGTCACAGCGGATCCCACGCAACTCCACGCCGTGGTTCGCCAATACGCTCATATCGTACTTGAGATTGTGGCCGAGCTTCGGCCGCAGGGGGTCCTCGAGGATCGGCCGGAGCGCCTCGAGCACCTCCTCACGCGATATTTGCAGAGGCGCGCCCGGATAATCATGACCGACCGGTACATAGGCCGCTTCCCCCTCTTGGAGGGAAAACGAGACGCCCACCAGCAGTGCCTGCATGTAGTCCAAACTAGTGGTCTCGGTATCAAAGGCGATAAGCTCCGCATGCCTGAGCCGCTCTATCCATCGATCGAGGTGTCCACGGTCCAAGATCGTTTCATAGCCGGCGGCTTCGCCCAGCGGCTCGGGCCGGGATGCCTCTTCCAGGAGATCGTTCAACCAGGTCTTGAACTCAAGCTCGGTGAAAAGCGCTTTCAGCGTCTCGTTGTCTTGGGGCCGCGGCTTAAGGTCCCTAGGTGTGGCATCGAGGGGGACCGCGCAGGCGATCGTGACCAGCTTTTTGGAAAGGGCAAGCTGCTGCATGCTCGCGCGCAGGTTATCCCCCAATGTCCCTTTGATGTCCCCGGCATGGGCAAGCAGGTTATCGAGACAGCGGTACTGCTTTAGCCATGCCACGGCGGTCTTGGGTCCGACCTTCGACACCCCGGGGACATTGTCGATCTTATCTCCGATCAAGCTTAAGTAATCCACGATGAGCGCGGGCGGGACCCCGAATTTGCGCTCGACGCCTTGGGGATCCATGACACTATTGTCCATCGTGTTCACTAGGCCCACCAACTCGCTAACCATTTGCGCGAAGTCCTTATCACCGGTTGCGATGAGGGTGCGAAGACCGGCCTCGGCCGCTTGTACCGCCAAGGTCCCGATGACATCGTCGGCCTCGACGCCCTCGATCACCAGCATCGGGACACCCATGGCGCGTACGACCGCGTGCAGGGGCTCGACCTGAAGCCGCAACTCCTCCGGCATAGGGGGCCGGTGCGCCTTGTAAGCGGGATACATTTCATCGCGAAAGGTCTTGCCCTTGGCATCGAATACCACGGCCAGGTAGTTCGGTGTATAGTCTTTCAGCAGCCGGCGCAGCATGGCGATAAACCCGTGAATGGCCCCCGTCGGTTCTCCCCGCGAGGTGCTCAGCGGAGGCAGGGCGTGAAACGCACGGTACAGATAAGAGGAACCGTCAACCAGAACTAAGAGCTCTTCGGCCATGGTGTCTGTGTGAAAAGTCTGCTGATAGTTCATTATGAATAAGAACGTCAAAGCCGGCCACCCGGCGCTCGCGCCCATCAACGATTCGGCGCTCGTGCGCGAATCATGGAAGGTGTTCCAAATCATGGCAGAGTTCGTCGAGGGATTCGAGCGGCTGGCCGCGATCCGGCCCGCGGTCAGCATCTTCGGGTCCGCCCGTTTCGGCGCCGAGCATCCCTATTCCAAGCTGGCCGAAGAGATCGGATATAGCGTATCGGACGCGGGTTTCTCCGTGGTCACCGGAGGGGGACCGGGGATCATGGAGGCCGCGAACAAGGGCGCCTACGCGGGTCGCTCACCGAGCATCGGGCTCAACATGCAACTACGGGAAGAGCGCGGTAACGCCTTCCAAAATATCACCCTGAATTTTCGCCATTTCTTCCCCCGCAAGGTGATGTTCGTCAAATACGCTTCAGCCTATGTGGTGCTGCCGGGCGGGTTCGGCACCCTGGATGAGCTGGCCGAGATCTTGACACTGGTCCAAACCGGCAAGACGCGGAAGATCCCGATCATCCTGGTCGGAAGCGACTTTTGGCGCGGCTTGATCGAGTGGTTCAAGAGTACCTTGGTCGGCGAAGCCACCATTGACGCTACGGATATTGACCTGTTTGAGGTAGTAGATGATCCGCGCGAGGTGGTCGATGCGATCTTCCGGCATTACGAACATCGCGGGTTCGCGCTCTCGGCGGAAGAGCAAGAAATGCTCATGCACTTATGAGCCGCACGCAATGCGCCCATCACGGGCGTCCTTAAACGTATTAGCGGGTACCTGCGCCCCGTGTGCTACAATCCGCCGAGCACAGACGGCAATCAGGGCTAGAACGCTAAGAATATGCAGACAATGAGGCTATTGGCCTTGGGAATTTTTTTCGCGGCGCAAGTGATCGCCGCGGAACCGCCCGCGAGTTTGGAACCGCTGCCGGAAGCCGCCCCGCCCCCTCCCGAGCCGGTTCAAAGCGGCGAATCCCTTGAGCCGGACATTCGGATCATCCAAAAGAAAGACGCGATCATCGAGGAATATCGCCTGAACGGAAATCTTTACATGGTCAAGGTTATCCCCGCCGTGGGTAGACCCTATTACTTGCTCGACCAAGACGGGGACGGGCGCATGGAAACCAATATGAGCGCAATCTACTCGGATTTCGTGGTGCCTCAATGGGTGCTCTTCAGTTGGTGAGGATAGACCGCCCCAAGCCTAGAGATGGCGCCGGCGTAGTGTCTTAGACTAGCTCAGCAAGCGCATGGCGGTTCCTCAGCCCTTAAACATTCAAGCTTACATGCAGGACGTCGGGCGCCGCGCGCGCGCTGCGTCCTGGGCGATGGCCCGTGCCGCGACCGCGCTTAAGAACGCGGCCCTGACCGGCATCGCCGAAACCATTGAAAGCAACCAGCAAGCGCTGATTGAGGCCAATGGGCGGGATCTGGCGGCCGGCGCCGGCGCCGGGTTGGACACCGCATTGCTCGATCGATTGGAACTCAACCCGGCGCGAGTGCGGGCGATGGCGGCCCGGTTGCGCGAAATCGCCGCTCTGCCGGATCCCGTGGGCGAGATCACCGGCTTGCAATACCGCCCCTCGGGGATTCAGGTCGGGCGCATGCGGGTGCCGCTGGGGGTCATCGGCATCATCTATGAGTCGCGTCCGAACGTTACCGCCGACGTCGCGGGTCTGACCCTGAAATCTGGGAACGCCGTGATCCTGCGCGGCGGCTCCGAGGCCTTGCATTCAAACCAGGCCATCGCATCCTGCGTCCATGAGGGATTGGCCGCCAGCGGGCTGCCGCACGATGCCGCGCAGCTCATCGAGACCACGGATCGCGCCGCGGTCGGCGAGCTTCTGCGCATGAAGGACTTCGTCGATGTGATCGTGCCGCGCGGGGGTAAGGGACTCGTCGCGCGCATCAGCGAAGAGGCGCGCGTTCCCGTGATCAAACACCTCGACGGGGTGTGTCACGTCTATATCGACGAGCGCGCCGATCTCGACAAGGCGGTCGCCGTGGCTATCAACGCCAAGACCCAGCGCTACGGCACCTGCAACGCCATGGAGACCTTGCTGGTAGCCGAAGCAGTGGCGCCGGACGCCTTCGGGCGTTTGGGCCCGATGTATCGGGAGAAAGGCGTGGAGCTGCGGGGTTGCCGAATCACCTGTCGCCTGTTGCCTTATGCGGTCCCGGCCGCCGAGGATGATTGGTATGCGGAGTACCTGGGACCGATCCTCGCCGTGCGCGTGGTGCGCGATCTCGACCAGGCGATCGACCACATTCGCCGCTACGGCTCCCAGCATACCGACGCCATCGTGACCGAAGATCTCACCCGCGCCCGCCGGTTTCTTAGCGAGGTCGATTCCAGCTCCGTGATGGTGAACGCCTCGACCCGTTTCGCCGATGGCTACGAATACGGGCTCGGCGCCGAAGTCGGGATCAGCACCGATAAACTCCACGCCCGCGGGCCGGTGGGCCTCGAAGGACTCACGTCGCAGAAGTTTATCGTGATCGGAGACGGCCACGTTCGCAAGTAACCGCGGATGACGGCCGTAGGCATCCTCGGAGGCACCTTCGATCCCATCCATCATGGCCACCTGCGCTTGGCGCTGGAAATGGCCACCGCGCTCGAGCTGGCGGCCGTACGCCTGCTACCCTTGCATGCCCCGCCGCACAGAGAGCCGCCGATCGCCCGTCCCGAGCTGCGCCTGCGGATGATCCTGGCCGCGATCGAGGGTCAAGGGACACTGCTCGCCGATGACCGGGAGATCCAGCGCCAGGGGATTTCATATACCGTGGACACACTCGCCGAGCTCCGCCGCGAGCACGCCGAGGTTCCGCTGTGCCTGATTCTCGGGATGGACGCATTCCTGAGTCTGGCCACCTGGCGCCACTGGGAGCAGATCATCGAGCTCGCCCATATCGCGGTCGCTCATCGCCTCGACGCCGCCCCCTCGACCCCTGCCGTATTATCCGAATTCTTGGAGCGGCACCGAACCGGCGATCCCAAGGACCTGCATCGAGCTCGCGCCGGCCGCGTCTACTTCGCCGCGATCCCGGTGATCGAGATCTCCGCCTCCGGCATTCGTAAACGCATCGCCGCCGGAGGTAACGTGCATTTTTTGCTACCGGAACCGGTGCTGCAATTGATCCACCGCTACGGTCTTTACAGAACCGCTAATATTCTATGAATCCCCAACAACTCGCCGATCTCGTAACCACGGCATTAGCAGACATCAAAGCCTTTGATATCGAGGTTCTCGACGTACACGAGATGACCGGCATCACCGATTTCATGGTGATCGCCAGCGGCCGCTCAAACCGCCAGGTCAAAGCCATGGCCGGCAAGGTCGTGGACGCGGCGCGCGCCGCGGGAATCAAACCCCTCGGAATCGAGGGCGAGGGCCAAGCCGAATGGGTCTTGGTCGATCTCGGCGATGTGGTCGTACACGCGATGCAACCCGCGACCCGGGACTTCTATCAGTTGGAAAAACTCTGGAGCCCGGTCGAAGAGAGCCGCAAGCCCCTCTCGGGCACCCACCCCGCGGTTTCCTGATGACCCACGCCGTAGACCGCTGCGGCTTCTCCATGCGCATCCACCTCCTCTGCGTCACGCATCGCGTACCGGCGTGGGTGAAAGCCGCGTTCGAGGAATATGCGAAGCGACTCCCGCCGAGTTGCCGGCTCGGGCTGGTCGAGATAAGAGCAACGCGCCGTCACGCTAGCGCGGATCCGCATCACGTGCGCGAGGAGGAGGCCTCGCGCTTGCTGAAGGCAGTCCCGGGTGGCGCCGGAATCGTTGCTCTCGACGAACACGGCGAAGCCTGGACCACGCCCGAGCTCGCGCGGCACCTCAGTTCCTGGACCCAAGCCTCGAACGACGTCGCCCTCTTGATCGGCGGCGCCGACGGTCTGGCGCGACGTTGCTTGCAACAGGCCAACCACGTGTGGTCGCTGTCGGCGTTAACCTTGCCGCACGCCCTGGTGCGCGTCATCGTCGCCGAGCAAATCTACCGGGCGTGGAGCCTATTGCAACATCATCCCTACCATCGGGCAGCGTGCGCGCCGCGCTCTATCTGAACTCCGAATCGCCCCGCCGCCAAGTGCTCCTCGGGCAGCTTGGCGTTGCATTCGTCACGATTTCCACGGCCATCGACGAGACTTGGAATGGCTTCGAAACACCCGCATGCTACGTCGAGCGCCTGGCGCTCGAAAAAGCCCATGCCGGCTGGCGATCCATAGCCCAACGTGATCCGCTCCCGGTGCTCGGCGCCGATACGGCCGTGGTCCTCGAAGACGCTATCCTCGGTAAGCCCGGCGACCCCAGCGACGCGGTGAACATGCTGGCCGCGTTATCGGGCCGTCACCACGATATCTATACCGCGGTGGCGCTCGTGGAACCGCCCGGCGAGCCACCGCTCCCGGGTCAACGTGACCCGTGTGTACCTGCGCGCCATTGCGGCCTGGGAGCGCGAGGCTTATGTCGCCACCGGCGAGCCCTTCGGCAAGGCCGGAGCCTATGCGATTCAGGGACTGGCGGCGGCCTTCATCGAACGTATCGAAGGCAGCTATTCCGCGGTGATGGGGCTGCCCCTTTATGAAACCGCGGAGCTTCTGCGCGCGGTGGGCATCGAGATCTTGGCTGCTGCGCCATGCGTCGCCCCCTAAATCCAAGTGCGCCCCCCAAGGCACCTCTACTTTCGCAACGGCGTCTTAGGCGGTTTGTGCGCGCCGCAGATCAATGGCTTTCCGCCATTGTTCGACACGTGCTCGTATAGCTCCTGATCTGGGAGGTATATAGCCGAGCCGCAATAACTCGCGTAGGTCCGCGCCCGTCGGCTTGGCCCTGGTGCGAAATAGAAAATCGGCAAAGGGAAAGACGACATTGTGGTTTCGACGGGTATCTTGATGATGCAGGAAATGATTTATAGCCAAGAACCTGAAAAACGCCCAATCCTTGTAAAAGACGTTCCGCGGAATGTGCATCTGGCGATGAAACATGCTCCACAAACGATTGTGTGCCAGTGCCGTGGCTAGAAAAATGCCGCCGCCGTAAATCGATACCCAGAATATCGGGGCCCAGAGAGGAAAAGCGGCGACCAGCATCAACACCGTTTCCTTGAGGGGTATAGGCAGGTTTTCCTGGCGTCCGATCTCGTCGGGCTCGTAGTCGAACTCCTTGTACCATCTTGCATGATGACGTATCGCATGGGCTTCGAACGCATCGAGGATATAAGGGAAGGCTCTATAGACCCGCGCGGGCAACGGTTTGCTGTGCATGAGGCGCTTGTGAATTTGATGCTCTCCGATGGAAATGTACATATAGCTGAAAGCGATCCACCAAAGGCCGGCCAACATGTCGCATATCATGATTTCTTGGTGTGATACACGTTGTAAGAATTTATCCGCAGCATTTATGATAGGAAACGCAATTGATTTCCGCAACGAGTAGTGCTTCCCAGACTGTGAGTCTTGGTAACGCCGAGATCGGAGAGGTAGCCTGGGTCTCGGGTTCGGTATAGCTCGGGTAGCACAATTGGTCGCGCCCCTCGCGCACGTGATTCAGGATCGAGGGTCCGGACTGAGCACAGGTAGGTGCCCTTCGTCGAGCAGCGTGGCATAGACTTGGCTCAGCGCCTGGTTGCGCAAACGCTCCGAGTGAAGCGCGTCGATGACCGTGTTTTATACCTTAAACTAGGCTAAGCTACCTTTAAATAACCGTATCTCTTTGTCAATTACTGCCTTTAGTTCTTCTCGGAATCGCTCCGGAGCGAAACGCAGGGCATTCTCACGGCATACAGAGGGAATAAAATTCTGGGTCTCAAAACGCTCTACCGCTTCGATTAAGGCAGGGACGCTCTGTTCAAGAAAAAACAACCCCGTCGGGCTCTTGTGATCGAGGCCCCGTACCGTCTCAAGCGCCCCGCCTTTGCCAAAAGCGATCACGGGCGTACCGCAGGCCTGGGCTTCGACAGGCGCAATACCGAAATCCTCCTCCGCGGCGAATACAAAGGCTTTGGCCCGCTGCATATAGTCTATGAGCACCTCGGAAGTTTGGTAACCCAGTAGGGTGACGTTACCTCCAGCCGTAAGTTTTACCTTATCAAAATCAGGCCCATCACCGATCACCACCAATTTATTCTCCGGCATCTTAGAAAAGGCCTCGACAATCAAATCGACTTTCTTGTACGGCACCATTCGAGACGCGGTGAGGTAAAAATCATCTTTCTGTTCCTGCAGGGTAAACCTTGCAACGTCAACGGGAGGATACACCACCGTCGCCTCGCGCCGATAGGTCTTGCGAATGCGCCGGGCGACAAACCGCGAATTAGCGACGAACGCGTCTACACCATTGGCTGTGCGAATATCCCAAAGCCGTATCTTGTGTAACAACCATCTCGCGACCCAACTTCTCCCTCCTCGTTCAAGTCCCGACTCCTTGAGGTATTGGTGCTGCAAGTCCCATGCATACCGAATCGGAGAATGGACATATGATATGTGGAGCTGATCCGGCCCGGTGAGCACCCCTTTCGATACTGCATGGGAACTCGATAGAATGAGGTCATATTTTGAAAGGTCCAACTGTTCGATTGCTAAGGGCATGAACGGAAGGTAGTTACGATATTTCTTTCTTGCTAACGGTAAAGCTTGGATGAAAGTCGTTCTAACGGGTTTGCGCTGAATAAAATGCCTGAGCCCATCGGGAAGAAAGTCGACCACGGCAAAGAGATCAGCATCTGGAAACATGTTTAATAGCTGCTCCAATACGCGCTCGGCACCAGCATACACAACCAGCCAATCATGAACAATTGCAACTTTCATCATGAGAGTAAGCGGAAGGACTAGATAACGATGAAAAGCAAGGTATTTTAATAGACAACGCAAGCGAAAAGGGTACGCTTGAATTGAACTGCACGGCATCGGGATTGTTTAAGCCTATAGATCGAAGCGCTTCTGGGTGCCGAACCGGTATTTAATTTCATAGTGAACATACCTGCGAATAGCAGGTATCGTGCTGTACGTAAGCGGACCCATGTTGATGCTTACGGGCGACGTAACGGCTCCAATAGCTTAGTACCTCGTTTCATAAATACGGACACGTATCGATTAGGCCGCCAGTTTCTGGAGCTGGCTTTCGGAATACCCTGTTCGCATCCTTGCGAGCAGAGCGTTCAGGT
>JALZJW010000077.1 GCA_030859565.1 Pseudomonadota bacterium | reverse complement strand
TCGCGCTTGCGGGGGTACGGGCGATATACACTAGGTAACGCTCGATGTCCGCTCGATCGCGCCGCAGTGCTGGAAAATTCACTTCGCCGCGATCATTGACGTAGTTGTGCAGCACCCGTGCGTATGTCTGGATCGGCAATTCGCCCTCAACATCATCGATTAACTCCGGTAGCTTGACCAGCGACGCGCAACCCGAGAGGGTAATTTGCACTAAGAGGACCGCAACCCAGGGGCGTTGAGTTGTCACTTGCATGGTCCTTGAGGTGTTCAGGCACTGCGTTGGTCCGACACGCTGTCCGGTTTAACAGTGTCGCCCAGGATAGCCTGCCGCTGCCTGCCTCTGAGATATTTGCGGGGGAGATTTCGCGGAGCGATGTCTCGGCCCTGCAACGAGCCTTTAACGGCTTCGCCGGCCGTGGTCACGCCGGTCAAGGGATCCCACAGCCGTTCGCCTTCCGCGGTTGCCAGCTTTAAGGGCCGGAGGATGTAGGCGTCCCGTTTGGCGTTGTGCAGACACATCGAGATGGGGCCGTCGGCCGAGGCCACCATGAAAACGCATCCGTGCACGCGTTCACGCTCGAGCCGGCAAGCATCCATGAAGTCATGGATGAAAAACGACAGTTTATTGATGCGGCCGCGGGCGGCCCAGAGATCCGCTCTGGCGGCCCATAACGTCCGGCTTAGCCAGCGTATTCCTTGCCGCCAAAGTCCGGGGCTCAGCGCAAAGGCCTTGATCGCGGCATGGACAGCGGCCCGGCGATCTCTGCGATCGAACCGTACCTGCGCGGTCTGATTCATGAGAGGCACGATAAAGGCCGGGGCGTCGAAGAACGCGTAGAGATTGCCGTTGATTTCGAAGGCCATCGCGTAGCGGTTGCAGCGCGGGTGCCCGACCATGAAGGTATCAAAGCGCAGATCGGTGCCAGCGCCTTGGTTGATCTGATCGACCACGGTGTTCGAGGTGATCCCGGCGCCGCGCGCTCTCAGCACGCCGCGGCCGGTATCGGCTTGCGGCTGAAACGAGGCCATCCGTACCACATCGGCGTGCCTGCGAAAGAAGCGCACTAGGGCTGGGATCTCATGAAAATTGCCTTCGAAGACGCTGGTGTTAAAAAACACCGAAAGCGGTAAGCCCCGCGCGCGTTCGATGTATTGCTCTCGAACTGCGTTGAGCTCAACTTCGGAGCCATAACCCTTCCTTTGCTGCGTCAAATCGACGTGGAAGGCGACATCGGTGAGTCCCGCCTCGCAGAGCGCCGCGAGCAGCGCGCGGGTGGCACGGATGCCGTTCGTGAAGAGCGAAGCCCGCATGCCGTATCGGGTGATCCGCTGCACGATCTGGATGAGCTCGGCCCGGTTCCTGAGCGTCGGATCGCCGCCCGTCACCTGTACGTCCGTATTTTCTCCGTAGCGTTGATAAATCATCTCGATGCGGCGAAAGACTTCCTGGAGGGGTACATCCTTGACCGCCTCCGAGGTGTCCGAGAGATAGCACAGCGTGCAGTCGAGATTACAGCGCTGAGTGATTTCGAGCGCCACGCAGCCGATGTTCCAGCGCTTGCCGGCGATCTGCTCGGGCGTCCAGCAGCCGATGTCCAGCAGGCGCCCGCGCAGGGCTTCCCGACGCTGGGCGGGCTCCGGCAGGCTCGTGTAGGGCGGCCATGCGTGAATCTCTTCGGAAGTCAAGTAGTTGACTTCAAGACCCTCAGCGGAACAGAGCGGGCCCGCCGGCGGCCTCTTGCGAGGCTCAAAGCTCGTAGGCTCCGCGAGAGCCGAACGATCATTTCGCCACCGTGTGTTCATCTCCGCGGTAACCTCTGACATCGTTCAAGGCCCAATCATAATCGACAAAGCGGATCTTTGCCTGTTGGCTCCGAATCAGGGTTTGTCCGCCGGGATCATCGGTCAGCAGCTCCGCGTACTTGGCGAAAAACTGTTCTCGGGACCGGATCCCTTGGAAACCGCTTGAGAAATCTTCACGGTACCAGTCGAAGATCTCGGACACTTCCAGGGTATGGGTCGCGCCATCATAGCGATTGCGCGAGCGGTCCGAGAGAAACCGCACGACTTGCTCCTCGAGCTGTACGGCCAAGCGATCGGCGACGTAGGCTTCCTCGCGCAGCATCGGGCAGCCGATAGACGCGCAGTTAACCGCCGTGTGGATGCGAGGTTCGTCATAGACGCCCGGGGCGCGAATGACGCCGTGTTCGATGCCGTCCAAATGCTGCTCTTGGCCCAGCAGCTTGAAGAAGCGCTTTTTCCACGGGTTGTCGATAAACCGTCCGAAATCCCGGATCGACTCGAGATCTGGATAACGCGTGAGGATCAATTCGACGGTGAAGGCGTTGTAAGCATTGAGCAGAAACGCGAGTTGTTGCGCTTTGCTCCAATGTTCGAATTCCGGTAGCGTCACGGAGGACAGCGTATCCAAATACGCTTTCAGCTCGGTACGTTTGTTTTTGAACTCGGCATAGCGCACCTGAGAGCCGCTGCCGCCGTCGATCAAGACGACGTGCTGGCGTAACAATTCGGTCCACGCGCCGTGCCTATGATCGAAACTCCCGCCGGCGGCGTAGCCTAGCGGCAGTAGGGTATAAGCCAAGATAGCAACGAGTCGCTTCATCGACGTACTGGATACGCCTCAACGGGACAGGCGTTGCGCGAGGCCGGTGAGCCGCCGGGCCGCCTTGACGGTGTTTACGGCAATGGCGAGGGCTTGCGGTTGGCCGATGACCACCACCAGGCGCTTACCGCGCGTTACGGCAGTATACAAGAGATTGCGCTCGAGCATCGGGTAGTGCTGGGTGGCCAGGGGCACGACCACCGCCGGGAACTCCGAGCCTTGGCTCTTGTGGATCGAGCACGCATAGGCAAGAACGATCTCGTCCAGCTCCCCGAAGTCGTACTCGATCTCTCGACCACTGAAACCGGCGCTGAGCACGCCCTCGTCGAGATCGATATGGGTGATCCGTCCGATATCGCCGTTGAAAACCTCCTTATCGTAGTTGTTCACCATTTGAATGATCTTATCCCCCGGCGTGAAGCGTGAGCCGAAGCGTTCGACGGCGGGCGCGCCCGTGGCATTGAGCCGGGCCTGGAGCGCGGAGTTCAAGGCGCGGGTGCCGAGCGTGCCGCGGTTCATGGGAGTGAGGACTTGGAGATCGCGGATCGGATCCAAGCCGAAGCGCTTAGGAATGCGTTCGGCCACGGACTCGATGAGCTTGTCGTGGATCGCCTCGGGCGATGAGGCGGGGAGAAAATAGAAATCGCTCGGCTCGCCCGCGGGCGGGTATTCGGGCAGCCGCCCTTGGTGGATGCGGTGGGCGTTGACGATGATCCGCGATCGCGCGGCTTGACGGAAGATCTCGGTAAGCTCCACGGTCGCAACGCGCCGTGATGCGATGATATCGGCCAGCACCGCCCCGGGACCGACCGAAGGGAGTTGGTGGACGTCGCCGACCAAGAGCAGCGCGCATGCGTGAGGCGCCGCCTTCAGAAGCTGATGCATCAAAACCACGTCCACCATCGAGACCTCATCCACCACCAGGAGATCCGCATCGAGCCGGTGCTCGGCGTTGCGCTTGAAGCCACGGAACTTCGGATCGAACTCCAGCAACCGATGGATCGTGCGGGCGTCATAACCGGTGGATTCCGCCAGCCGCTGCGCCGCCCGGCCGGTCGGGGCGCAAAGCAGGAAGCGCACGCTTTTAGCACGCAGCGCGAGCAACACGCTTTTGACCAGCGTCGTTTTACCGCAACCGGGGCCGCCGGTGAGCACGGAGACTTTGCTATTCATTATTGTCGCGAACGCCGCGCGTTGGGACGCCGAGAAGGTGATCCGCGAGCGCTCTTCGACCCAGGGAAAGGCTTTCTCCGCATCGATCCGTTTCCAGGCCGGCGGCCCTTGGAGCAAGCGCCGCAGATGAGCGGCAACCCCCGTTTCCGCATCATGCAACGCGCCCAGATAAACCGCGTCCACGGTGTCGATCGGTTCCGCAATGAGATTCCCTTCCCGGATCTCGTCATCCACCGCAGCTTGTATGACGGGTCGCGGGATCTCGAGCAGCGTGACCGCGGCATCCGCCAAGGTTTCGCGCGGCATGGCGCAATGCCCCGCGCCCGCTTGTTCCTGAAGGACATGACGGACACCGGCCTGGGCCCGCATTTGCGAGTCGGAGGGGATCCCGATCTTTTGCGCTAAAACATCGGCGCTCTTGAAGCCGATGCCGTGAATGTCGAGCGCCAGCCGATAGGGGTTCTCGCGCACGCGCTCGACAGCGGCCTCCCCGTACGTCCTGTAAATCCGTACGGCGCGGCTGGTACCGATCCCATAGGATCGCAAGAACACCATGATTTCGCGTACCGCCTTCTGCTCGGCCCACGCGCCGAGGATCCGCTCTTGCCGCTTGGGACCAATGCCGGGCAATTTTCTAAGCCGCTCGGGATCGCGCTCGAACACCTCGAACACCCGCTCACCGAGCGCTTCGATGAGCACCTTGGCGAAGTGCGGGCCGATGCCCCGGATCATGCCCGAAGCGAGGTATTTCTCGATGCCTTCGAGCGTGCTCGGAGGAACGATTCGCAGCTCCGCGGCGCGAAACTGCCGGCCGTAGGTGGCGTCGTTGATCCAATGGCCCGTGCTTTCGAGAAACTCCCCCGGATGGACCGCCGCGGCGCTGCCCACGACCGTCACCAGATCCCGCTGCCCCCGGACGGTCACGCGCAGGACGCAGAAGCCGCTCTCGGGACTATGGAAGGTCACTCGCTCGATAGTTCCCGATAGACGCTCGCTGCTCTGCGAACTTTCGGTCTGCATTCGGCGGATGATACCTGGTGTTGATTGTCCTTTGCACTTTTACAACATAACCTCGTGGGGCGGGTAAACAAAGTTAACCCGCGAAAAAACCCCCGCGGGAAGACCGGCACACTGCCGCGCCTCACGCACCGGTTCCGCATTAGGGCACTTCAAAAAATACCCTCTCCCTCCGGGAGAGGGTTAGGGAGAGGGGATGAAATGCTATGATTTTTATCTCCCATCCGCATCTTCTCCCGACGGGAGAAGTTATCCTTCGCAATCTGTAGAAGTACCCATTAGCTGGCCAGAATCATCATAAAAGCTGATAATACGTGCAGCGATACATGAGAAAAAGGATAAACTCGAAGCTTGCTTGACGATGAAGACATAAGCATGCACGGATGACGACCTCGCGGTATCTCGCACACAGCGCTAACGCGGCGGGCCATACGCACGGCCTGAAGGATCACTTGGCCTGCGTGTCGAAGCTCGCCCAAGCGTTTCTAAGGGGGTTCCCAGGTTCGGAAGAAGCCGCCCTGGCCGGCCTTCTACACGACCTCGGGAAGTATGGAGACCGCTTCCAGGCACGGCTGCGCGGCGAAGATAAAGGGCTCGATCACTGGTCGCAAGGTGCCTGGTTCGCGCTGATGGAATATAAAGCAGTGGCCGCGGGCCTGGCGATACAGGGCACCACATCGGTCTGCAATATCTCAGCAAAGACGGGTGTAGAGGTTTCGACCTGCAAAAGCTTAAGCAGAATCATCCGTTGCAGTTGTCCCTAAGCAGCAACAGTCTGGACGAATTGAAGAACCGGCTTGCCGCGGATGGGATATCGGCTCATCAACCACAAGGCACGATCTGTGGAATGGATTTGTGCAGCCGCATTGACCGCATGCTGGACATTCGCCTACTGTTCTCGGCGCTGGTGGACGCGGATTTTCTGGACACCGAGGCACATTTCGAGGGTGACAATACCGGTAAGCGCTACCGGAAACCGGGACTTGAACTGCAACCTGAGCGCGCGTTGGCGCTTCTTCTTTCCCACATCGAACGGCTCCAGGCAAAGACCCAGGCAGACCACCGGGTAGCCGACGTGCGAGCGGCCTTGCATGAAGCGTGTCTTGATGCAGCAGAATTGCCGACGGGCCTCTTCACCCTCACCGCCCCCACTGGCAGCGGCAAGACGCTCGCCATGCTTGCCTTTGCCCTGGCTCATGCCAAGAAGCATGGCCTGCGACGAGTGGTCGTGGTGATCCCGTATCTGTCCATCATCGAGCAGACTGCCCAGATTTACCGAGACATTTTTGCACCTCATTTTGGCAACGAGTATGTGTTGGAACATCACTCGCTGGCCGGGGGCGGTGCTGAACCAAAAGAGAATCAACGCGACAACGAAGGCAATAACACCGAAGATCCCGAGCGCCGACGCCGATTGCTTGCGGAAAACTGGGATGCGCCATTAGTCGTCACGACCAGCGTGCAGATGCTGGAATCGCTGTTTTCCAACCGGCCCTCCGCCTGTCGGAAACTGCACCGTCTGGCGCGTTCGGTCATCCTGTTCGACGAGGTACAGACCTTGCTCACCAGCCTCGCCATACCGACCTTGGCCGCGCTTTCCCATCTGGCCCAGGCTCATAGCTCCAGTGTGGTGTTTTCAACGGCTACGCAACCCGCCTTTACTCATCTCCATGAAACGGTAAAACAACATTGCGCTGGTGGTTGGCAACCCCGCGAGATCGTCCCGGAGCCGGCCAAGTTATTTACTCCGCTGCGACGGGTTGAGGTAAGTTGGGGCGAGCCTGAGCAAACCATGTCCTGGCAAACAATCGTCGAGCAACTACGCCAGCACTGCCAATCTCTGTGCATCGTCAACCTTAAGAGGCACGCCAAGGCGTTGTGGGAACTGCTGCAAGAAGGGGATGCCCTTGTCCTCTCCACCAATCTATGCCCGGCCCATCGCCGTGAGGTCTTGATGACCGCGCGACAGCGGCTCAAGGATCAAAAACCTGTCCGGCTCATCGCCACTCAGTGTATCGAGGCGGGCGTGGATGTAGATTTCCCCGTGGTGTGGCGCGCCTATGCGCCGCTTGACGCCATCATCCAAGCGGCTGGGCGTTGCAACCGGGAAGGAAAACGAACGGAACTGGGTAAGGTGTGCGTGTTTCTGCCGGAAGAGGAGCGCTACCCGCCCGGCGGAGGTTACGAACAGGCGGCGCAAGTCACCAAGATGCTGCTCAAACGCCATGGCAAGGAGCGCATGGTGCGGGATGACCCCGAGTTCATCACGGCCTATTACCAGGAACTCTACGGAATTGCCAGGATCGGACAGCATCCGAAAACCCAGGCGTTGCTGGACTATGTGAAAGCCGGGGCCTTTCCAGAGATCGCCAGGGGATATCGACTGATCGAGCAAGACACCATCAATATTTTGGTCCCCCATGATCCCTGTGTGGACGAGTATCAAAGGCTCTGCGAGTGGGCGGATAAATACGGCTTGACTCGTGATTGGATTAAGCAAGCGCGCCCGCTGACGGTAAGTTGGTTTCGCCCCAAACAAGATGACCCGATCTGGGACAGGCTGCTGCCGGTCCAGCAGTTCAGGCGCGGGCGGCGGGACACCCAAGAGGACTGGTTTATCTATGCGATGAAAGAACATTACCACGGCTCGCTCGGCTTGAACCCGCCGGGCGAACTCAATGTTTGGATTGCTTGAGGGAGGAATTTCTATGCACGGCAAAACGCATTGTCTCGAAGTCTGGGGCGACTTCGCCTGCTTTACTCGCCCGGAGATGAAGGTGGAACGCTTCAGCTATCCGGTCATCACGCCATCCGCCGCGCGCGGCATTTTCGATACGATCTACTGGAAAAAGTGCTATGGATTTTACTGGCAGATCGAGCGGGTGGAGATTTTGAATCCGCCCAAGTACATCGCGTTGAGGCGCAATGAGGTCAAGGACAAGGCGCCCAATGAAAGTACCATCTTGAAATGGTCTGAGGGGAAAAAGCCTATTGAACCGATTTGGGCTGATGCCAATTCAGATTTTTTCCTGAAGGAGGGCGGTAAGAAAGGTGATGATCAGAAGGGTCGTACCCAGCGCCAGACGATGGCGCTCAAGGACGTGCGTTACCGGTTGTATGCGCACCTATGCTTGCGTGGAGAGGCGCAAGGGTCCCGCGCCTTGGACGCCCAATTCGAGCGCCGCGCGCAAGCCGGAGGCCGAGCCGATTGGGCTAGATTTGGACTTGGGCTGGATGCTCTACGATGTATTCGATTTAAGCCGAGCAAATGAAAGCGACTCCAAGCCCAATATCAGCGTGTTTCATGCGCAGGTCTTCAAAGGTGTGATGGAGGTGCCGGCGTATGCAGCCCCAGCCGTGAAAAAAGGCGGCGAGGAGATGAGCCATGCTTAATCTGGTATTGAAGCAAGCCGGTGAATCCGAGCCCGGCTTTGCCCGCAAGACCGTGAATGGGCCATCACATGCACCGGCGACGGGCGGTTCACCGGGGTGGTGCCGCTGGGTGAAAGGAAAGGCCGAACGTTCGACAGCTGCCCGAATCTATCACAACCTGAACTGGTCGGCGGCGGCGAGCCTAGAGCGCATTTCCTGGCGGAACGATTGGACACGGTGGCGCTATATCTAGACAGCAAAACCGACGAAAAGGACCGCGAGAAGTTTGCCGCCAAGCATGATTACTTTGTGAACCTGCTTGGCAGCGCGGCGACAGAGCCACCGTATCTGAGCGCAGCCTCCACCCTCCTGACTGACACCGATGCACTGGAGGCCATCCGAGCTGAATTGACGCGGCTCAAGGCCAAGCCAACGGAGAGCGCCACGGTGATTGTTGACGCTATCAATCCGTTAGAACGGGATGAATGGCGAGAATGGTGGCGGAATTTTCGATTGAGCCTGCGCGCACCGAAAACCAACTCAGTGAAAATGCGTTGCCTAGTGACCGGTGATGTCATAGAACCCGCCACCACTCACCCCAAGATTAAGGGGTTGGCCGGCGTCGGCGGCCTGGGAACGGGCGACATCATGGTCGGATTCGACAAGCAGGCGTTTCAATCCTACGGTCTAGAACAATCCGCGAACGCCGCGATGTCGGAAGAGACCGCGACGGCCTACACCGAGACCTTGAATCGACTCATTGCCGAAAAAGGCACCAAGCTCGGCAAGACCTTGGCGGACTACTGGTACACGGAAAGCGTGGCCGTCGAAGACGACCCTCTGGGCTGGCTCAAAGAGCCGCCTGAACAGACCGCCGCCAGTGCCGAACTCAAAGCACACGAACTACTTATCGCGATCCGCACAGGCAAACGCGCGGATTTGTCCAATAACCGCTATGTCGCTTTGCTGCTGTCCGGGCAGGCCGGGCGGGTCATGGTGCGCGAGTTGATGCAAGGCACGTTCGAGGCGCTGACCGCCAACGTGGAAAGCTGGTTCAGAGACTTGGCTATCGTGCCGCGCGATGGCAAGGGACTGGCAGCGCCACCCAAGTTTCTGGCCGTGGCCGGTAGCTTGGTGCGGGACCTCAAGGACCTGCCTTCCCCCTGGTTGCAGCAACTTTGGCGTGGCGCGGTCACCGGTGGCGTCATTCCAGGGGCAGCGCTGGCGCAAGCGACCTTGCGCGCCCGCATCGATGTGATTAACGACCAACCCGCGTCCCATGCCCGCATGGGACTCATAAAGGCTTATCTAATTCGCCAAGGAGACACTGCCATGCACCCCTACCTCAACCCTGAACACCCTCATCCGGCTTACCACTGCGGTAGGCTGTTGGCTGTATTAGCCCGTTTGCAACGGGCCGCGCTCGGCGACGTCGGCGCGGGCGTGGTGCAACGGTATTACACCGCTGCCAGCCAAACGCCCGGTTTGATCCTGGGGCGGCTCACCGCCAACGCTAAAAACCATTTGAACAAACTGGAAGGGGGACTCGCCTATTGGTACGAAAACCAGCTCGCAGAAGTCATGAGCTGCATTCGGGACAGTGTGCCTAGAACCCTCGCCTTAGAAGAACAAAGTCTCTTTGCTCTAGGGTATTACCAGCAATTGGCTGCTCTCAACGCGGGCAAGAGCAACAATGCCAATGGGGAAGTCACGACCTAAGACCAAGACTAATCAACGGCCACAAAACAAGGAGACATTGTAATGTCCATTTCTAACCGCTATGAATTTCTTTTTCTATCTGACTGTGAAAACGGCAACCCCAACGGTGACCCGGATGCCGGCAACGCCCCGCGTATCGACCCGGAGGATATGCGCGGGCTGGTGTCCGATGTCGCATTGAAACGGCGGGTGCGCAATTACGTGCAGCTTGCGCGTGGGAATCAGGATCCCAATGCTATTTTTGTGGAGCACTCGACAAATCTAAACAAACCCATCGCATTGGCGCATGAAAAAACAAACGGTGCTGTTCCAAAGGAAGGAAAAGCAACCAAGCGTCAGGCTGGCGAAGCAAGAAAATGGATGTGTCAAACCTTTTACGATGTGAGAACCTTTGGTGCGGTAATGAGCACCGGGGCAAACGCCGGGCAGGTTCGCGGCCCTGTGCAGTTTTCTTTCGCCCGTTCAATCGATCCTGTTTTGCCCCTTGATATTGGGATTACCAGAATGGCGAAGACGCCAACGACGAAGGAAATCAAGAGCGATGCAAGCTATCAGGAGCATGTAGAGTGGGAAGCGAAACAACCCGAGGACGAACTCCGCACTATGGGCCGCAAGAACCTGATCCCTTACGGCCTCTATGCCGCCAAAGGTTTCGTCAGCGCCAATCTGGCCCAAGGCACCGGTTTTGGCGATGCCGATCTCGATTTGTTCTGGCAAGCCCTCGCCAATATGTACGATCACGACCGCTCGGCCAGCAAGGGCATGATGGCCTGCCGTGGGCTATACGTCTTCAAGCACGTCGGCCCGACTCGGACCTGGAACAGCGTAAGCGTCAGGCGATGTTAGGCTGTGCACCAGCTCAAGCCTTGCTCGATCTCGGCAAGGTGATCGACATACACAAGAACGAAGACGAAATGAAAAAGGATGGCGTCACTAGCCCGCGAAAAATCTCTCACTACGGAGTGCGCGTAACCCGCGACCGGCTACCGGCTGGCGTGGAGCTTTGGGTGTGGGATGACTCCCAAGGCAGGCTCGTTAAGCACGATTAACCACCTTTTGAAAGTCCATCGTATCTGGCTCCATTGTCATCTGACCTCCAAGAGAAAACGCCATGAACATCATGCGTGTCACGGTGAGCGTCACAAATTTACGAAAGGACAAGCCTCCGTACCAGGCGGAATTTGTGGTTGATACGCGCGCGATCGATTGCTTGGCACCGGCTTCGTCATTGGAAGCGGCCGGCATCGAGATCGAGGGGCGTGATGTTTACGACCTCGCGAACGGCGAAGTCGTGGAATATCCCTTCGGTTTTGCCCGCATCAGCTTTATGAGCAGCGAAACCGTCGCGCAGATCATCTTCGGCCCCAAGGATTGCGAACCTATTTTGGGGACGGTAGCCTTGGAGAACACCGGCATCAAAATGGATCCAGTGTCGGGCGCCCTCAAGCGGATGGCGGCCAAACCCTTGAAGTGATGCTCTCTGGCTAACCCTTAGTCACGAAAGCGACGAGCGATGCCCTTGACCCGGCGCACGGGGGTGCTCGACATTAGCGCAAGATTCGGAAGACGGCAACCTGATTGATCTTGCCAAACTCGAAGGCGTGACGGCTCCACGTCGGTTTCAAGGTTACAATGTGATGATTCGTCATGAGGGCATACCCAACACCGTCGAAGTCTGGGTTTGGAATGCTAATCGGAGTAACTTAGTCGAGACGTAACTGAAGAAGTCAACCGATGTGGTCACAAACCATTCCTCCCACGAGCCGCCAGCTCACGGTGGAAATTCCTGACGCCTTCTTGAATCAGCCCGTCGAGGTCGTGCTCATTCCCAAGCATCTTTCAGATGACACAGAAACCCGGCGAAAGCAGATCGACGCCTTCGTCGATCAATTCCAAGCCGACGTCAGCCTGCTGCGTTATTCCCGCGAAGAACTTTATGAGCGGTAATCCGATTCTCGGCACGAATGTGAACTGGCGCGACCGCATCGTTTCCAATCCCGATATCCTGATCGGCAAGCCGACCATCAAGGGTACGCGGATATCCGTGGAGCTAATCCTCGGCTGGCTGGCCAATGGCTGGACCTTCGATGACATTCTGGCTTCCTACCCACACCTCACCCGCGAGGACATCCTTGCGGCGCTGGCGTTTGCGGTCGAGATGCTGATGAATACATCGCCATCCACAAGGCGACGGCATGACGGTGCGCTTGCTGGTCAATGAGAATTTTCCTATACCCGCCTTGCGGGTACTGCGCGAACGTGGGGTAGACGTGGTGGCGATTATCGAAACGATGCCGGCTGCATCGGATGAGACCGTGTTGGCGATGGCCCGAGAACAGGCACGCTGGCTGGTGACCTTTGACCGCGATTATGGAGAACTGGTGTTTTCCCGGCAGTTGATTCCGCCTCCGGCAATCATACCTGCGCCAGGAACCGTACCCGCCAGTACGTCCGGCAGCCATCCTGCTCGATTTGATTGCCGATCCGGCGAGTGCCGAGGGGTATTTCGTCGTCGTCGGCGAGCAAACGGTGCGTCGGCGACCACTGCCTTAAGCGTGGACAATGGTGGACGATCCAATCCCCATCTCCGCCCTCAACCAGTACGCCTACTGCCCGCGCCGTTGTTATCTCATCCACGCCGAAGGTGAGTTCGAGGACAACGTGCACACGCTGCGCGGCACGCACGAGCACGAGCGCGTGGACCGGCAGCGACACGAGGTGAGCGCGGGCGTGCGGGTCGAGTATGCTCTGCCGGTGTGGGGCCGCCGGCTGGGCCTGTCCGGCCGCTGTGACGCCGTGGAGTTTCATCCGGACGGAACGGTCTACCCCGTCGAGTACAAGCACGGTAAGCGCCGCCGCTGGATCAACGATGATTTGCAGCTCGCGGCGCAGGCGCTTTGCCTTGAGGAGATGCTCGAGCGAGCCATAACAAAAGGTGCCATCTATCACCAGCAGTCACGCCGGCGGCGGGAAGTGATCATGAACGAAGCGTTGCGGCGCGAGGTGGAGATCACGGTGGCTGCGGTAAGAGTGTTGCTCTCGAAGAGAGAGCTGCCACCTATCACCGAGGATCCCAGGCGTTGCGGGGAGTGTTCATTGCGCGAGATCTGTCAGCCGGATCTCGCGCGGGCAGCATGCGAGATCATGGGAATCAAGGCCCATCTTTTCGAGCCGAAGACGAAGCCCTGTGACGGAACTCCGTATGCCACTCTATACTTGGCGGTTAAGTAATACATTATGCGGGAGGCCGAAATGAGCGAGATATTTTTCTTGGTCGAGCAGGCTCCGGAGGGGGGATTCACGGCGCGCGCTTTGGACGCATCCATCTTCACGGAAGCAGACGATTTAGAGAGTCTGCATCTGCAGGTCCGGGATGCAGTACGCTGTCATTTCGAGGGCGAGCAAGCGCCACGCTTCATCCGGTTGCACTTCACATATGAGGAAGTGATCGCGGTATGAGACTGCCTCCGCGAGGAACCGCATGACCTTGCTTCTGAATACGCTGTATGTAACGACACCCGAGGCCTACCTGCGGCTCGAAGGGGAGACCGTGTGTGTGATGGTGGAGAAAGAAAAGCGGCTGCAAGTGTCGATGCACCACCTGGGTGGGATCGTCTGCTTCGGCGATGTGATGTTGAGCCCGGCGCTGCTCGGCCGTTGCATGGCGGACGGGCGCAGCGTCGTGTGGTTGCAACGCGGCGGGCGCTTCCAGGCGCGCGTCGAGGGCCCGGTCAACGGTAATATACTGCTGCGCCTAGCGCAGTACCGGACCGCCGACGATGCGGAGAAAACGCTGGAGTTGGTGCGCGGTTTCCTGGCTGGGAAGCTCCGCAACAGCCGCACCACTTTGCTGAGGGGCGCGCGTGACAGCGAAAACGAAGGCGACAAGGCCGCCCTCGTGCAGAATGCGCGGCTCATCGCGGGGCATTTGCGCAAGCTCCCGCACGCATCTGATCTTGATGCGTTGCGCGGCGAGGAACGCAACTCGGCCCGGATCTATTTCCAGTCGTTCCGCTACCTGATGCGCGACCGCATCCGTGACGAATTCGCGTTCGAGGCACGCACGCGCCGTCCGCCACTCGATCCCATGAATGCGCTGCTGTCGTTCCTCTACGCGGTCCTTCTCAACGATTGCCGCAGCGCCGTGGAGGGCGTGGGACTTGATCCGCAGCTCGGGTTTCTGCATGCCGTTCGGCCGGGACGCATGGCGCTCGCCCTGGATATCTTGGAAGAGTTTCGCTCGGTGATCGCCGATCGGCTCGCGTTGACATTGATCAACCGAGGGCAGATCCAGATCAAGCACTTCGATAAGCGTCCTGGGGGCGCCGTCCTTCTGAACGACGAGGGCCGCAAGCTTGTCATCGGCGCTTACCAGGAACGCAAGCAGGAAGCCCTCGTCCACCCCGTACTTGGCCAGCAGCTATCGATCGGTCTTTTGCCGCACGTGCAGGCACGCATGCTCGCGCGCTATCTGCGGCGCGACGCGCCTGCCTACGTGCCGTACCTGCATCGTTGAGCTTGTCGTCGTGTTGATATTAGTCGCCTACGATGTGTCCACGGAAACGGCGGAAGGACGGCGGCGGCTGCGCCGCGTAGCCAGGGTATGTCAGGATTACGGGCAGCGCGTCCAGAAATCCGTTTTTGAATGTAAGGTAGATGCGGCGAACTACGCGGTTATGGAACAGCGGCTTCTCGATGAAATTGATTTCGCGGAGGACAATCTCCGTTTTTATCGTCTCAATGAGCCTTTGCAAGAACATATTAAGGAGTTCGGGCACTTCAAAGCCGTGGACTTCGACGGACCGCTTGTGGTTTAGCGCGAACCTCAAGTGGCGGCTGTTTGGCTGAAAGGTTCGCGCCGAGCGCAAGCGAGTGATTGGAAATGCTAAAATCAGCATGTGTATCGCTCAGAGGCAAGGATGTTCAAGACTATTCGGCAGGTTCGCGCGCACTGCCGGAATTACTGTTTATACACCGGAGGTTGCGCGCGGGCAGTATCGCCCGTTCATTTGAGCGGGCGCGGATTGAAACTTTCTAGATAGCGATTGATAAACCAAAGCCCGGCCGTATCGCCCGTTCATTTGAGCGGGCGCGGAAGCTGCGCCGCGGGAGTTTGCTCTCAATCAAACGGGTGGCCGAGGAGCGCCGATAAGGGCAAACTGAGCGATAACGCACAGCTCAATTGCTTGTCGCCCCGGATATGCGCGTTCTCCATCGAAGATCCGCTCAAGCTGCTGCTCGCGGGCCTTCGGTACCGTAACCACGGCTTGCGGCGCCGCTTCGCCCTTTAATCTACAAGGTCTGGTTATCGCGTTCATCGCCAGTACCACGTTACAGCGTCAGGATGCGATACGACCCGGGAAGCTTTCTAACAACGTCTAAAGGCTCATGGACGACGCCATTCCCTTTTCCGCCCTTATGCATTGCCAATGTTTTTGACTAGAGAGCGTCGTAAATATCTATGACATAATAGGCGCCACGACGATCCTTTATACAGACCATATATTTAATAGTTTATTGTAATAGCATGTAATAAAGTGGACACAAAGTATGACATAAACGGTGACATAAAAGAAGCCACGTATTTAGAACAACGGGTACAGACGCACCGGTCTGGATACTTCGTCTTTAACGTCGGGGTTAACGTTGACACTATCCGATCATTACTAGATCGAGTGAATGACGCTCAAGAGCGGTTCTGCAGTGTTCCCGTCTTGCCGGACATCGCTACTCGACTTGACAAGGAAGTCATTGTTTCTAGCATCTTTGGAACAAATACGATCGAAGGCGGTACGCTCTCTCAAGCGGAGACCGCTGCACTCCTTGACCTTGAAGAAAAAGCGGAGGTAAAGGAAGAAAAAGAACGACAGGTTACGAACATTCGTGATGCTTATGGTATAGCCGAAAACTTTGCTAAAACTGTGGTCACAGACGGAGCAGGCGCGATTCACTTAAAGGAATTTATGATCACTGATCTCCATGCAACGATTACTGACGGCCTAATCCATCCTCGCAATGTACCCGGACAGTATCGCGATAATGAGAAGGGAGACTTAATAAGAGTTGGTGATGAGGAACACGGCGGCGTCTATGTGGCGCCAAAATGCTTGGATGATATACAGCTTCTAGTAAAGGGGTTTTTAGATTGGATTAATAGCGACGAGATTCGTGTATTAAACCCCTTAATTAGGGCGCCTTTAGTTCATTATTATTTTGAGAGGATACATCCCTTCTGGGATGGAAACGGTCGGGTTGGGAGGGTGCTAGAAGCTTTGGTGCTCAAGTGTTCCGGTTTCAAATATACTCCCTTTGCAATGTCTCGGTATTACTTGGAGTATATTGATGAATATTTCACCCTGTTTAATGTTGCCCGTAAGGCTGCAGAAAAGCATGAAACGTATCCGAATACAGCATTTGTAGAGTTCTTCTTAGGAGGGATGCGTGAAGTCATTAACAAACTACACAATCGTGTTAATACGATGGTAAGCGGGTTACTTTATCAGGTCCAAGTCAATAACATGTTCCAAAGTAAAACGATCAATATGCGGCAACTCGCGATTCTAAATAACCTGTTGGCGGTCGACTATGATCTGAATAAACTTCAATCTCAGCCATGGTACAAGGGGCTATATAGCAAACTAACAACTCGCACACAGCACCGCGATCTTGTCCAGATGATCGACTTAGATTTAATTCAGGTTGCAAAGGGTAAAAGATAAAACTCGTATTACCCGGACTTTGATTTCCCCACTGCGCTTGCGCAGCCTTGCTAGCTATTCTTTGGCGTTGTTCCGGCGGCAACCTCTCTGCCCTGGCCTTGCCACCCAGCGTGACACAGCCGCTTCGGCAGACATCGAGCGCGCGTGCTCCCCTCCGTGTTAGACTTTGTCCCGGAGAATGTCGATAGATTCGAGATAAAACGAGGAGCGCGCCGTGGACCCATCGCTGTCTCTGCCCGTGGGCAAGTGTATCCTGGCGGTGGTTCTCGCTGCCGCCGTCGCCGTTTTTTCATCATTACGCGGCCTGAATTCGATGGCCGATATCGCGACACCGGGAGTACTGCTGGCGTTCACACTGCTGGGCTTGCTGGCGCTGGCGCTGGCGCTGGCGCCGGTGCGCTACCGCCGGCTGCGATTCGAGAGCATCAAGCGTGAATAACGCGCGCCGCGACGGGCTCCTTCCCGATGATGCGTACAACCGCGAGCTGGCCGCGAACGTCCGCCCGAGTAACTGGATTAATCCACAGCCTTCCGGAGCGTACAACCTGGCCGTCATCGGGGCGGGAACGGCCGGGCTCGTGACGGCGGTGGTGGCGGCGGGGCTGGGCGCGAAGGTGGCGCTGGTCGAAAAAGCGCTAATGGGCGGTGATTGCCTTAACGCGGGCTGCGTCCCTTCCAAGGCCTTGATTCGCGCCGCGCGAGCATCGTCCGGGCTGCGCAACGCGGAGGAGTTCGGATTGCGGATTACGGGCGAGGTCGGCTACGACTTCCCCGCGGCCATGGCGCGCATGCGGCGGCTGCGCGCACGCATCAGCAACAACGATTCGGTTGAACGTTACACCCGCCTCGGGGTCGATGTTTACTTGGGCGAAGGGCGCTTCACCGCAGGGGACCGGATCGCGGTTGGGGACCAGACGCTGAACTTCAGAAAAGCAGCGGTCTGCACGGGTACGCGCGCGGCGGCGCCGCCGATCCCCGGTCTCATGGAAGCCGGCTATCTCACCAATGAAACGGTCTTCGATGTGACGGCGCTACCGCGCCGGTTAGCGGTCGTCGGGGCCGGGCCGATCGGCTGCGAACTGGCGCAGACCTTCGCTCGCTTCGGGAGCGAGGTCTGGGTGCTAGAACGCGCCGAGCGTATCCTCGTGCGGGACGATCCGGACGCGGCCCGCGTCGTGCAGCAGCGGATGGAAAGCGAGGGAGTAAAGTTCGCATTGAACGCCGACATAAGCCAGGTGAGCCGCGCTGAACGCGGAAAGATTCTAGGCTATGAAACACAAGGCCGGCGGCAGGAATTGTGTGTCGATGAAGTCCTCGTGGGCGTAGGCCGAGCCCCAAACGTCGAGGGCCTGGGCTTGGAAGCGGCCGGGGTCGATTTCGATACCACGGCCGGCGTGCGCGTGGATGATCGTTTGCGGACCACGAATCCTTCGATTTACGCCGCCGGTGATGTCTGCTCCGCGTACAAATTTACCCACGTGGCCGATGCTTTGGCGCAAATTGTGATCCAAAACGCGCTTTTTCCTCATCCCTTTGGGTTTGGGCTACGCCACCACGCGCTCGCTCCTCGTCCCCTGGTGCACCTACACCACGCCCGAGATTGCCCATGTGGGGATGGATGCGGCTGCTTGCGCCGCGCGGGACATGGAAACCGAAACCTATACTTACGATCTGGCCGAGG
>JALZJW010000076.1 GCA_030859565.1 Pseudomonadota bacterium | reverse complement strand
ACCGTGTCCGGCGCGTATTCGAACGCCTGGGCCTGCAACCCCGCACTATTGCGTCATCAGCGTTGGGGGTACCAACGGCAAGGGTTCGAGCGTAGCCATGCTGGATGCCATCCTGAGAGCCGCTGGGTACCGGACGGCGACGTATACCTCGCCGCATTTAATGCGTTACAACGAGCGCATCCACATTGGCGGGGCTGCGGTATCCGATGCGCAACTGTGCGCGGCCTTTCAAAGGGTCGATGATGCTCGGGAGGGCGTCTCACTCACCTATTTCGAGTTCGGTACCTTGGCGGCCCTCGATATCTTCGCGCGCGCGGATCTGGATGCCGCCGTCCTCGAAGTCGGGCTTGGAGGCCGCTTGGATGCTGTGAATCTTGTCGCCGCGGATGCCGCGCTGATCACGGCGATCGGGATCGACCACATCGAATGGCTGGGACCGGATCGCGAGGCGATAGCCCGTGAGAAGGCCGGGATCTTTCGCCCCGGCCGGGCAGCGATTTGCTCTGACCGCGAGGCGCCCGGTACACTAGCCGGCTACGCGGATCGGATCGGCGCTCCGCTGCATCAGCTCGGACGGGAATATGATTTCGAGATCCAAAACCGTGGATGGGAATGGCGGTCACGATTGCGAACGATACACGCCTTGCCCTGGCCGTCCTTGCGTGGTGACTACCAGGTTCAGAACGCGGCAGGCGTGTTGATGGCGTTGGAAGTGCTGTCGGCGCGTATCCCCGCGACGGTGGACGCGATGCGGCAAGGCCTGTCCCAAGTTCGGTTGGCGGGCCGGTTTCAAGTCGTTCCGGGGCCGCTGGAGTACGTCTTGGATGTCGCCCACAACCCGCAGGCGGCGGGAGTGCTTGGGGCGGCCTTAAGACGCTGGCCGGCCAAGGGTGAAACCCATGCGATCATCGGCATGCTGAAGGACAAGGATAGCGCGGGGGTCTTCGCGGAGCTTGCGGATCTGGTCGAGCATTGGCACTTAGTGCGGTTGCCGGGGGTACGCGGTTCGAGCGGGCGGCGACTGGCGCTCGCATTGAAGCCATTCGCGGCCGCGAACCGCATCGCAGCCTACGAGGATATCGACGCGGCTTTTGCCGCGGTGAACGGCTGCGCCAAGCCCGGCGATCGCGTCTTGGTGACCGGTTCGTTTTTGACCGTAGCCGGGGTGATGCGGCTCCTGGATGCGGGCGGGGTCATCGAACAGCGCCAAGATAACCAGTTAAACGCCTGATATGTGCGGTGTTCTATCCGGCAGTGCTAAAATCGTTGGGGCATGGCAATGGAGCATAAGCTCAAACAGCGACTGATTGGCGCCGCGACGCTCATCACGGCCGGGGTGATTTTTATTCCCATGCTGCTCGATGATACGGATGCGCCCACCGTTATCATCGAAGATCTTTCCCTACCACCGCGGCCAAAGGATATTTATGATTCCGGAGTGCAGCCCTTGGACGAGGAGAAGCTTCGCATCCCGCCGGTGGTGAACCTTCCGCCGGCTGCTGGAGCCGCGGACAGTCCGGGAGCGGAGACACCCGCGATAAGCCGCGCTCGCGGACGGCAGGCCGGCGCTGCGCCAGCGGGGAGCGCCGATCCGCCTGAGCCTAAGTCCAAGCCGAAGGATACGCCCGCCGCGGCCAAGGCAGTGGAAAGCGCCGGCAGATCGCCCCTTTCGGCCCGCCGACCGCCGGGCGCCGCGGCGGCTCCGCCCGCCACCGACAAACAGCGGCTCGGTGTCACGGCCTGGGCGATCCAACTCGGGAGCTTTTCGAGCGAGGAAAACGCCAAGTTGCTGGAACAACGGCTCAAGAATCAAGGATTCAAGGTTTTCGTGGAAAAGCTTTACATGCGCCCCGCGACGGTGTTCCGCGTGCGCGTCGGACCGGAGCTGGACGAAGCCAAGGCTAAGCAATTGCAAGCGCGCTTGGAAAAGGAAATCAGTCTCAAAGGGATCTTGGTGCGTTATCCCTAACAGCGTCCGTCTCGGCTGAAATCAGGGACGAATAATTCCTCTGCGAACGTTGACAAGGTCACGCGCACCCCTAACACCGGTCGGGTGGGCACGCGGTCGTCGAGTTGACTTCCCTTTAACCAAGAGGTCGTTTTATCGCCGTGTCGGATGATCTAAGCAGCGTAGATTTTGCACACAAGGCGAACCCCGATCCGCTCTCGCCGGGGTGGGATGTCTATGGCTATCGAATTGATAGGGTCCTTGGTCAAGAGGACTATTGGTTTACCTATTTAGCCAATGATCTGACCCTAGGCCGTGCCGCCATCATTACCGAATACATGCCGTCTGAGATCGCGATACGGGATCCGCGCGGCGTCATTCACGCTGCCTCCGCCGAGCATGATGCCGAATATCATGCAGGGCTCGATTGCTTCCTTGCCGACGCCAAAACGCTCACTACGATTAGGCATCATAATATTGTCCAATTCCTGGATTCATTCGACGCCAACAACAGCGCGTATCTGATCGTCGCGCATGAGCAGGGCAAGAACCTGGAACAGCTCTTCGATAGCTCCAACATGGAGGAGGAGGAATTACTCGCCATCATGTCACCGATCCTGGACGGGATCGAAGAGATCCACGCGAGGGGCTATATTCACCGCTACATTCAACCGTCCAACATAATTGTCCGACCGGACGGTCGCCCGGTGTTAACGGGGTTCAACCCGGGGGCCGGTGCTCTCTTCAAACCGACAAGCACCGTGACCAAGCATTTCCCCCCAGGCTTCGCGCCGATCGAGCTTCACTACGGCGACAGCGAACTGCAAGGTGCGTGGACCGATATCTACAGTCTTGGCGCGACGCTCTACCAGGCGCTGGTCGGAGTGGCCCCTACAGACGCTCTCGAACGGTGTCGCGAGATCGTCCAAAACCGCGCCGATCCGTTGATGTCGGCGCCCGAGGTTGGTCAAGGGCACTATAGCAGCGCTTTTCTTAAGGCGATCGATCATGCGCTGCGTTTTTTACCCACACAGCGCCCGCTCACGGTCGCCGCATGGCGCACCGAGTTCGGCGAGAAGGACTCGATCGACGCCGTTCTGACGAGCGGACAAGCCCGGCCCACGCCGAAACGGAGGCCGAAGGAGACAAGCGATAACGCCTCGGTTTCAAGCAAGCCATTGCGGTCAGCGGACGTTCCTCTTAACACCGTACTCATTAACGACGGAGCAAGGAAGAGCGCCGATGCGGCTGACGCAAGGACCGGCAGCACTCGCCCCCGAAAGGAGATGCCCGGACGACCCCGCCGCAACTGGGTGGGGTACTCTGTCTCCATCACAGGGCTAGCGGGTATAGGCTTATTTTTGTGGTGGATGCTGCCAGGTCCGATGGCTAATCTTTACGACGCAGGGCGTGCTGCGGCAGTAGAGTGGCTTTTCCGGAGTCCAGTGCCCGAGGAAGCAAGCAAGGCGTTACCCGATCCGGCGGTCCGAGCACCCGCGATAGAGCAGCCGACGGCGGACAGTGCGGCACAAGTTGGCGCGGGTATCGAATCTGCTGTTAGCGGACGGCGCTTAGAGCAGCAGATCAATAGCCTACTCACCCAAGCCAAGGCCGATGTCGAGGCCGGCCGTATTACTCATCCACAGGGCAGCAATGCGATTGAAAAATATCGGGCGGTCCTCGCGCTCAAGCCCGATCGTGCGGAGGCGGCACAAGCCATACAAGATTTGTTGGAACAATTCCTCAGCGCCGCCCGGGACGCCCTCGATCGCGAGCAATGGGATGCCACTCAGAGCAAGCTCGATGAGGCTGCCATGATTGCGCCGGCTTCGCCGCGCGTGGCTAACCTGCGTGACGCGCTGAATGTCCGGAAGAGCGTGGCCTTAATGCAACACGTCACGGAGGAGACGAGGCGCCTGCAGGCCGAAGAGGTCGTGAACAAGTTAGCCGCTCTTGGCCGCAAGGCGCTCGACGCCAATGATATGAAAATGGCCGAAGCCCATTTAGCGCAGGCTTTGGCCATCCTTCCTGAATCAGACCAGGTGACCAAGCTTCGCGACGAGCTGGACACGCGCAAGGTAAGATCCCAGGAAGTTCTCAAGTCGCGCGCGGCGGAACGCACCAACGAAGAGGAACGGACCGTCAAGAAGCTCCTCGAGCTCGCGCGCAAAGCCATAAACGAACACGATCTGCAGACGGCACGCATCTATGTAGGCCAGGCCGCAGCGATCCGCCCTGCCTCGAGCCATGTGGCATTAGTCCGCGATGAATTAGAAAGTCATCGGGCGCAATCCAATGCCGAGAGTAATGCGGGCCGGTCATCGTTCGGTGTCCCCACACGCCGCCAAAACACCCAAAGCGAGAAGCCCCGTGACGCGGTCCAATTAACGATTCAAGCAGCCGCTCCATCGCGTTTCCGCGTGCAACCCGGTGAGACAGTGCGGTTTTATACGGAATATTCTCTAACCCTTCCCGCCAGGGACAAGCACGCTTATGTTCAAGCCACATGGGTGCTGTTGAAAAACGGTAGGAGACTGGGGCAAGAGGGCATGAACTACGGATTCGCGAAACCCGGCCGCAATACCGCGGCAACCGAGCTACCCTTACCCTCCTGGACTAAATCCGGCCAATACACCGTTGAGCATCGGGTACAAGTAGGTGATAGCTTTGATGTCGCGCGTTCGCACTTTGTTGTGGCAAGGTAGCAGCAATCCTACCCAGCATTTGAGGTCATCCCTGAAAGCCCTCGGCGCTTGAGGTGCTGCGCGTCACGACGCTTTAGCGTGGGCGCAGCGCGCCGTCGCGCCCGGCGTCTAGCCCGATCTCGGGTAACGCATCCACGGCGGCGGCGAGATCAGCGTAAACGTCGATCTCGCCCAAGGCTTGACCGGAAGCGAGCGTCGCCCGCCCGCCGCCGGTTTTCACCAGGATGGGCCGCGCGCCCGCCGCGCGCGCGGCTTCCAGATCCCGCAGCCGGTCTCCCACCGCAGGAGCGTTCTTTAGGCTCACATGGAGCCGGGCCGCCAGATCCATGAACAGGCCGGGTCGAGGTTTGCGGCACAAGCAGTGCTGCACGGCTGCGTGAGGGCAAAAGAATATCGCCTCGATTCTGCCGCCCACCTCCGTCAGGCGCTGGATCATCTTTTGGTTGATCAGGTGCAGGGTGCGGACATCGATGATCCCGCGCGCGATCGCCGATTGATTCGATAGCACCACCACCCGGTAGCCGGCGGCGTTCGCGCGCGCGATGGCCTCGAGGCTCCCTGGGATCGGGATCCATTCGTCGGGGGATTTGATGAAGCTGTCCGACTCTTCATTGATGACCCCGTCGCGGTCGAGAATCAAGATACGCATGGGTTGGCAAACCTCATCCGGGCAGTCGCGAGATATCCGCCACTTCAAGAAACAGGACCTTGAGCTGCTGCAATAATGCCAAGCGGTTAGTGCGGAGTCCCGTGTCTTCGCAGAGGACCAAGACCTGGTCAAAGAACGCGTCAATCGGGGCGCGTAAATCGGCCAACATTCTCAACGCGCCCGTGTAGTCGTGGTTACGAAACTTCGATTCGACCGCGGGGGTAATGGCTTGCACGGCCTTCGCAAGCCCGATCTCGGCCGGGTGAGTGAGCAGATGCTCGTCCACGGGTCCTTGCATGGAGCTCTGGGCTTGTTTCAATAGGTTATTAATTCGTTTGTTGGCGGCCGCCAGGGCGGCGGCTTCCGGTAACCCTTGGAACGAGCTGACGGCGCGGACCCGCCGGCCGAGATCGTAAGGACAGGTCGGGCGCCGCGCGAGCACCGCCTCGAACACCTCCGGGCTGACGCTGTCATCGATGAGGTAGCCGCGCAGGCGCTCCATCATGAAATCGAATACGCGCGCGACCACGGTCTCGCCGTCGATGCGGCCGGCATAGTTGCGCACGGCGTGAGTCAGTAGCTCTTCGGCGTCCAAGGCCAGCTCGCATTCCATCATGATCCGCAGGCTGCTAAGCGCGGCCCGGCGCAAGCCAAACGGATCGCGATCGCCGGTCGGGACTTGTCCGATGCCGAATACGCCGGCGAGCGTGTCGAGCTTGTCGGCCAGCGCCAGGGCTTGGCCGGTCTTAGTCTGCGGCAATCGATCGCCCGCATGGCGCGGCAGGTACTGCTCGACGAGCGCCACGGCGACTTCCTCGGGTTCGCCGTCATGCGCAGCGTAGTAGCGGCCCATCACGCCCTGAAGCTCGGGGAACTCGCCGACGAGATCGGTCAGAAGATCGCATTTCGCCAGATGTCCCGCGCGCTCGGCGAGCGCCGGATCGCCGCCGATACTGGCGGCGATGTGTGCCGCCAGCGCGGCCAGTCGTTGCGTTTTCTCGAACACCGTTCCGAGCTTTTCCTGATACACCACCCCTTTGAGCAGTTCGCGCCGGGCGTGCAGGGGTGTGCGCCGGTCCTGCCGCCAGAAGAACGCCGCATCGGCCAGGCGCGGATTGACCACCCGCTCGTTTCCGCGCCGTACGGTCTCTGGGTGCAGGCTCTCGATGTTGCTGATGGCGACGAAATGAGGTAGCAGCCGCCCTTGATCGTCAATGAGATGGAAGTATTTTTGATGACCTTTTAAGGTCGCGATCAGTAACTCAGAGGGGAGCTCCAGGTAGTGCCTGTCGAAGTCGCCCACCACGGTCACCGGCCATTCGGTCAAGGCCGTGACCTCGGCGAGCAGGTCCGGATCGACCACTGCGGTTGCGCCGATCGCTTGGGCGGCCGCTTCTACCAGGCCGTGGATCGTATCGCGCCGGCGCCCAAAGTCCGCCAGCACGCGTCCGCTGGTTTCCAGAATCAACGGATAGGCCGAGGGTTCGTACAGCAGGATCGGATCAGGGTGATGAAATCGATGGCCGCGCGTTGCATGTCCCGCTTTGACCCCAAGCAATTCGGCGGCGAGCGTTTCCGGTCCGAAAAGCAGCACCGCCCAGTGCACGGGCCGCACGAATTCTTCGCTTCCCGTCCCCCAGCGCATGCGCTTCGGGATCGGGAGTTGTGCCAGCGCCGCACGTACGATGCCGGGGATCAGCCGTTTTGCCTGTTGACCGCGGAGGGTCGAACGATACGCGAGCCACTCGCCTTGTTCGGTCGCGAGGTGCTCAAGAGCTTCAACCGCGACGCCGCATGACTTCGCAAACCCGAGTGCGGCCGGCGTCGGCCGGTGCTCGGCATCGAAGGCTGTGCTCAGCGCCGGTCCGCGCTTCAGGACCTCCCGATCGGGTTGGGTTTCCGACAAGTCCGTGATCAGCACCGCCAAGCGGCGCGGGGTCGCGAAACTCGCGACACCGCCATAGCCGAGCTGCGCCATATCGAAGCCCGCCGCGATGCTTTGCCCGAGCGCCGCGGAAAGTTGCTCGAGGGCCCGGGGCGGTAACTCCTCGGTGCCGATCTCTACCAGCAGATCGCGCTTAGCGGTCATCGCCGATCAATGCACCGGCGCTGCCGCAGGCGCGGCGATTAAAGGAAACCCGAGCGCGCTCCGGCTGTCGAGATAGGCGCCCGCCACGGCCCGCGCGAGCGCTCGTACGCGCAGGATATAGCGTTGGCGCTCGGTCACGGAGATGGCCCGGCGCGCGTCGAGCAGATTGAACATGTGTGACGCCTTGAGCACCATCTCGTAGGCGGGTAGCGGGAGCGCGTGATCGAGCAAACGCAGGCACTCTGATTCGCAGGTGGCGAAGCCGTGGGTGAGCGAGGGAGCGTCGGCGTGCTCGAAGTTATAGGCCGACATCTGCACCTCGTCTTGGTGGTGAACCTGCCCATAGGTAGTGCTGCCCTCGGGTCCCCGCGCCCAGAGGAGATCGTAGACGCTGTCCACATTCTGCAAGACCATGGCGATGCGCTCGAGGCCATAGGTGATCTCGCCCGGCACCGGCCGGCAATCGAGTCCGCCGACTTGTTGAAAGTAGGTGAATTGGCTGATCTCCATGCCGTTCAAACGCACCTCCCAGCCGAGGCCCCACGCGCCCAAGCTCGGCGATTCCCAATCGTCCTCGACGAAGCGAATATCGTCTACCAAGGGGTCGATGCCGAGCGCCCGCAAGGAATCGAGATAAAGATCCTGAATATCGAGCGGCGAGGGCTTGAGCGTGACTTGGAATTGGTAATAATGCTGCAAACGGTTGGGGTTGTCCCCATAACGTCCGTCCGTGGGCCGGCGGGAGGCCTGGACGTAGGCCGCGCGCCAGGGCTCGGGGCCGATGGCGCGCAAAAACGTCGCCGGATGAAACGTCCCGGCGCCGACCTCCAGATCGTAGGATTGCAGGATCACGCAACCCTTCTCCGCCCAGAAGCTCTGTAACGCAAAGATGAGTCCTTGAAAAGTCGTAATGTGCATGCGTGCCGGTTGAACGTTCTGCCCGTTGCCCGTAATTAAGCAACCAGTATAGCTTGGCGGGCGTACAGGCAAAATCGCTTCGCATCGTGGTCTTGAAGAATGGGTACCAAGGGCCGATACGATCGGCTACCGGCAAGATGGGCGGGAAGATTTACCGCTGCGATGGCGCGGCGGCTTCGTCGTGCTAGCCGAGCGGCGCCTAGTAACGGTATCCTTCCCCATGACACCGTGATCGGCGCAGTGATTGCACGCTGTAAAATGTCGAGGGATGCGAGCAATGAGCAAGTTCGTCTTACACACGAGTCCGACGGCCCAATGGCATGCCTTGGTGAGTGAGGCGGAGGCAGCCGCGCGGTGTGAGCTCAACGAAGATACGGCAAGTTATCTCGTGTTCATGCTGATGCGGTTTGTCACCCGGCCCAAGTCGATCAAGAATTGTTTAGCCCTCGGGTACCTGCATGGACTTTTACAACGCGGGCGGCTGCGGCGCCAAAACCTGCGCGATGTCGGCGACCAGTGCCTGCTGTACGCCGGGCTTTTCCCGAACCATGCGCAACGTTCCTCCCTTTCCATGAGTTATTACGTCCGCTTAGGACGTAGCGCCTACCACGCGCTCTCGAGCGATCGGGCGGACGATATTTTTAATCAGCTCAGCCGCGGATTCATCGATCTCATGGACGTGCTGCTCAACATGCGCGAGCTCGACGACGGGCGGCGCTCTTTGGATCCCTTGCAGGCCCATGAGCTATGGCTGCAAACCGGCAGCCGTCATGCGCTGCGTATCATTAAAGAATCGACGGGCGCCATCCCGCCGGTGCAACTGCCTCAAATCGTCCATTGAGGGCTTATCACGGCGGTGTGCCGATGAAGCCCCTCCCCAGCCAATAGCGCCGCTGCGTGCGTATAATGGGTGCCGGCGGAAATTCGCCGTGAATCCATACTACCGCCGGTGACGAAAACCCGCTTCGCGCTCGCTGTGCTGGCATTGACACTCGGTCTAGCCGCAATCTTTCCCGCGCTTGATCACGATGCGCCGGGCGTGAGCGACGAGAGTGGCATGATCGCGGCGCTTATCGCCACGCAGCAAGGCCGTCTCCAGGACCGTCCGCACGATGGGCGGTTCAAGTTTCCGCAAGACCACGGCAACCATGCGGAGTACCCGGGCGAGTCTTGGCGTATCACGGGTAATCTTCGCGATCAAACGGGCCGACGGTTTGGTTTGGAATTCGGCATCATGCGCTTGGCGTTCGGCGGCAAGGGGACCACTAAACGCGCCTCGGCGTGGGCGACCCGCGAGGTGTTTGCCGGGCGGCTGGCGCTGAGCGATCCCGCGCGTGCTCGTTTCTACAGCGATGAGCGCATGAGCCGCGCGGCACTGGGATTGGCCGGCTACCAAGCTAGCCCGCCTTCGCTTTGGCTGGAAGATTGGCGGCTCAGCTTCGCACGGAGCGCTCCGCTCGCCATGAACCTCGTAGCGGCCGCGCAGGAACTGCGGGTCCGTTTGACCTTGCGCTCAACGCAAGACCCACTCGCGGCGGCTGTCGGCTTGGTCCCGCGGGACTTGGTTTCATATCTGGCACGCCGGCTTGAGGTTCGCGGCCAAGTCACGATCGAGAACAAAGCCCATACGGTTTTCGGCACGGCCATGCTGGAGCACGCTTGGGGACGTCTACCGCCGCTCGGGGGCCAGCTTCGATGGGAGAGGTTATATTTAAACCTCGACGACGGCCGCGACCTCCTACTGGTTCGCCTGCAGCGGCGCGACGGCAGTGGCGTCCCGGTGTCGAGGGGCGTCATCATCATGCCGGACGGCGAGCAGCGGGCCTTGGCGCGCGAGCACCTCGAGATGGAGACGCTGGAGGAGTGGGAGAGCCCGGCCGATGGGCGGCGCTATCCGTCCCGGTGGCGCATCAGCCTCCCGAGTGAAGGAACCGTGTTAAGCGTCGAACCGACGATGGCCGACCAGGAGGCGCGGGGGTTGTTGCGCCGCTGGGCCGGCGCGGTGCGCATCGAGGGCCACGCGCACCAGCAACCGATCGCCGGCGAGGGCTATGTGGAGCTCATGGGGTGGTGAGGCGCTCGGGCTTCCTCCAGCCCACGCGGGCAGCCATAACCGTGCGCCCCGGGAACGGCAAGCGAGTGGCCGCGAAAACCCGCCGATACGACTGGGATGCATCAAGGTACGCCCTATCTAGAGCCGTTGTCGATTTCGACGATCCCGAAACGACTATAGGGTGTCACCAGCCTTTTACGACGAATCGGAGATGCAAGCCATGAAGTACCTGTGCCTGATTTTCCTCGACGAGAAGCAGTACGAGCAGTACGACGCCATGCCCCAGAGCGAACAGGATGCTTGCGTGAAGGAGCATCTAGCCTATGACGACGAGCTTCGAAAGAGCGGTCATCTGATCGTCACCGAGGCCCTGCAATCGGTTAAGACGGCGACGACCGTAAGGGTTCGAGACGGAAAGGTTTCCGTCACCGATGGCCCCTTCGCCGAGACCAAGGAGCAATTGGGCGGCTTCTATTTAATCGAGGCGCGCGACTTGAACGACGCGATCCGGGTGGCGTCGAAAATCCCATCCGCGCGCATCGGCAGCATCGAGGTGCGGCCGATCAAGGAATTAAACCCGCAGTAGCCACCCGGCGGCTGCATCGAAAGGAGAATCAGATGTGTCCCGCATGCCTCACAGCCGCAGCGCTTGCGGTTGCCGGAGCAACCTCGACGGGTGGCTTGACCGCACTCGTTGTGAAGAAGCTTCGTGCGAAAAACGGCACGAAGAAAATTCACGCGCAACCCAAATCGAAGGAATGAATCGAAGGAGAATTCATCATGACCAAAGCCGACATAGAACATCCGAGAGTCGCGAGACGAGTGGCTCGCCGCGCGCAAGCAACACTTGATCAAGGAGAAAGAGCTCACCCGGCTGCGCGATCAATTGAGCGCCGAGCGCCGCAATCTACCCTGGGTGGCAGTCGAACGGCCTTATGTGTTCGACGGGCCGAACGGCAGGGAGACGCTGGCGGATCTCTTCGATGGACGCAGTCAGCTAATCGTCCAGCACTTCATGTTCGGTCCCGGATGGAAGGAGGGCTGTGTGGGCTGCTCGTTCGGGGCCGATCACGTCGACGGTGCGCGCATGCACTTCGAGCACCGAGGAGTCTCGTTCGTGGCGATTTCGCGAGCGCCCTTGACGGAGATCGAAGCCTTCAAGAAGCGGATGGACTGGCGCTTCAAGTGGGTGTCGTCATTCGGCAGTGATTTCAACTATGACCATCATGTGTCGTTCACCCCTGAGGACATGGCAAAAGGCAAGGTCTTCTACAACTTCGAGATGCGCGACGCGCAGAGCGAGGAGATGTCCGGCATCAGCGTGTTCTACAAGGACGCCAACGGCAACCTCTTCCGCACCTATTCGACCTACGGCCGGGGGCGGGGGGACGAGCTACTGAGCACCGCGTACATGTACCTCGATCTCGTGCCGAAGGGCCGCGACGAGGCGAGTCTACCCTATCCCTCCGAGTGGTGGCGCCACCACGACCGCTACGAGGACGATAGCGAATGACGGGGCTCGGGTTGCGGTGCGGAGAAGCGGGAGACCGGCAATGCTGCTTAATGACGACCGTTCAATCCTTAATTGATTGCAGAAAGGAGAAGCCATGGCTACAAAGATTTTCGTGAACTTACCGGTCAAAGATCTCAACAGGTCTGTAGCGTTCTTTACTAAACTCGGCTTCGAGTTCAACCCTCAATTTACTGACGAGACGGCCACCTGCATGATTGTGAGCGAGGACATATTCGTCATGCTTTTGACTGAGGCCAAGTTCAAGACGTTTACACCCAAAGAAGTCTGTGATGCAACGAAAAGCACGGAAGTGCTTGTGTGTTTATCGCTTGAGAGCCGAGAAAAAGCCGATGAAATGGTGCGCAAAGCAGTCGCCGCTGGCGGGACAACCTATAGCGAACCCAAAGACTACGGATTCATGTGGCAACATGGTTTCCAGGATTTAGATGGGCACATTTGGGAATTGATCTACATGCAGCCAAGCGCGATAAAACAAGGTTAATAGTGCAAACCAGATTCACGCGAGCGGCGCACCAGTAGCTGGCGGTAGTGCTGCGCACGACCAGAAAATCAGCAGAACCAACAGGAGAGATCACAATGGTAACGAGGACAACCGCACATCCGTACAGTACCCCCTATGGCAGGCAGGAGGACCTTGAGGACTCGCCCCCTGGTTGACCTCAGAAGGCCGACTTACGCATAGGTCGAGACAAGTGTGTAAACGACACAGCAGCGGGGACGCGGCCGAACGGGTGCGCGAGAGGGTGAATGCCGTCTACCGCGCCGAGTCGCGCCGCGTCTTCGCTACCCTCGTCCGTTTGCTCGGCGACTTCGATCTCGCCGAAGAGGCGCTGCACGACGCTTTCAGAGCAGCGCTCGAGCACTGGCCGCGGGAGGGTGTGCCCGCCAATCCGCGGGCGTGGCTCGTGTCAGTCGGTCGCTTCAAGGCCATCGATGGCATACGCAGAAGCGCCCGATCCGAGCCGTTGCCGGACGATATCGACGAGCGACTCGCGGCCGACGCAGACGAAGGGCACGACGAGCGCGTCGAGGACGACCGGCTGCGGCTGATCTTCACCTGCTGCCATCCAGCCTTGCCGCCGGACGCCCAGGTCGCGCTGACCCTGCGCGAGGTGTGCGGCCTCACGACCGAAGAGATCGCGCGCGCGTTCCTGGCCGCTGCGCCCACGCTTGCCCAGCGGATCGTGCGCGCGAAGGCTAAGATCCGCGACGCGCGCATTCCCTATCAGGTGCCATCGTTGGCCGATCTACCGGATCGATTGGACAGCGTGCTGCGCGTGGTTTACCTCGTGTTTAACGAAGGCTACTCCGCATCGTCCGGCGGGTCGCTGACGCGCCACGATCTCTCGGGCGAGGCGATCCGCCTAGGAAGGTTGCTGACCGAATTGCTGCCGGAGCCCGAGGCTCTGGGACTCCTCGCGCTGATGTTGCTGCAGGAATCGCGGCGCGCCGCGCGCAGCTCGCCGGCGGGCGAGCTGGTACTGCTGGGCGACCAGGACCGCTCGCGCTGGAACCGGGATCAGATCGCGGAGGGATCGGCGCTGGTCGGGCGGGCGCTCCGGTCGCGCCGGTTCGGTCCTTACACATTGCAAGCGGCAATCGCCGCGGTGCACGCCAACGCCCCCAGCGCCGCCGCGACGGACTGGGCCCAGATTGTCGGAATGTATGATGTGCTGGCAAGCGCTGATCCGTCGCCTGTGGTCGAGCTGAACCGCGCCGTGGCGGTGGCGATGCGCGACGGCCCTTCGGCGGGTCTCGATCTCATCGACGCCATCCTGGCGCGCGGCGATCTCGCGGACTACCACCTGGCGCACTCGGCGCGGGCGGACCTCTGCCGGCGGCTGGGCAGAACGACGGAAGCCCGAGCCTCCTACAAACGGGCCCTCGGCCTCACGAAGCAGGAGCCGGAGCAACGGTTTCTCGAGCGGCGGCTAGCTGAGCTGCAAGACTGATCGGTTTATTGTCGATTTTGGGCTTTACTAACTGTTGGAGGCGCACATGAAATACATGTTGCTGATTTACCTTGACGAACTAGCATTGAGCGAGACCGAACGGGAAGCGTGTTACGTGGAGTCCACGCAGCTCGCGCAACAGATGAAATCGAGCGGGCAGTATCTGGCCTCCAACCCGTTGCACCCAACAGCAACGGCGACCAGCGTCCGGGTGCGCGAAGGCAAACGGTTCGTGACCGACGGGCCCTTTACGGAGACGCGCGAACAACTGGGCGGCTACTTCCTAATCGACGCCAAGGATCTCGACGAGGCGATCGGCATCGCCGCACGGATCCCAATGGCGCGCAAGGGTACCGTCGAGGTCCGGCCGGTGATAGAGATCGCGGGCCTGCCGACGGATTAGTGTCGGCGACGCGCGGCTGCAGGGAGGAGGGGTTCGATGTGTCCCGCATGTATCACAACCGTGGCGCCATCATTAACAATCGGGCGTCATGGAAGTCGGTACGTAGCGAATTGCAATGAACTTGACGCTTAAAGACAAGAATGCCGTGATCTATGGAGCTCCGCGGCGCAATCGGCGACGCCTTCGCCCGCGAGGGCTGGAGCTTGACGCGCCCATGCCAAAGGCGAAAGTGAGCTACGAACGGGATCGTGGCCAAACTTTTTTGCGGCGCACACGTCAACTAGAAAATATCGGACGGTGATGAATTTAAACCGAAGGAGATCAAGCAATGAAAACAGAGCAAGGCAAAACAACACCGCAACAGGAGTCAACGATGAAGATCGAACCGCAAAAGGAACACCAGTGGCTGCAGAAGCTCGTCGGCGAGTGGACCTTCGAATCCGACTGCGGCATGGGGCCGGGAAAGCCTCCCGAGAAGTTCAAGGGGACGGAGAGCGTGCGCTCGCTCGGCGGCCTCTGGATTCTGGCCGAGGGGCAGGGCGAGATGCCCGGCGGGGGCGCCATGACGACGATGTTGACGCTCGGCTATGACCCGCAGACGAAGCGGTACGTGGGCACGTTTGTCGCGTCGATGATGACCCACCTCTGGGTGTACGACGGCGCGCTGGACGCAGCCGAACGGGTGCTGACGCTCGACACCGAGGGTCCTGACATGGCTGCCGAGGGGAAGATGGCGAAGTACAAGGACGTGATCGAGTGGAAGAGCGACGACCACCGGGTGCTGACATCGCACATGCTGGGTGATGACGGGAAGTGGCACGGTTTCATGACGGCCAATTATCGGAAAGTTAAAGGAGCGAGATGACAACCCGAAACTGCGAGGCAATTCAGGGCCATTCGCCGTCGAGCAGCAGGGCGTAAGGGCGCTGCCAAAAAAAGTCACTGAACCTGTCGATTTCGCTGCCCGAAGTTCGACTAGTCAGTAGATCCCCGATTCAGCCGGTCGAGACCGTCCGGGAGCTCAGATCCCAACCCGAAACCAGAAGGAGAAATTACGATGATCACGCCGCAAGTAAAGCCCGTTCCGGAATGGATGCACACGGTGACGCCGCACTTGATTTGTGCCGGCGCAGCCGATGCCATTGAGTTTTACAAGAAGGCGTTCGATGCCGTGGAAATGGCGCGGGTGCCGGGCCCACAGGGCAAACTCATCCATGCCTGCATCCAGATCGGTGATTCGGTGGTCATGCTGGTCGACGAATTTCCCGATCGGGGTGGATTCGGACCGAAATCACTTAAGGCAAGGAATTTAAAAGCTTAGAAATCAGTTACAAACGGCTTTAATGGGAAGCGGACATTAAAGAGTTGTCTTTTACCGATCTGCCGTGTCGAACCGGGCGTGGCGGCGTATGCCGTCAATGGCCTGCCTTCGCGCGCACGATGCGTCCTTGAAGCGACCGCGCGCGCGTTTCGGACCGCTCCACTTCATGTTCCACCGGGAGCGGGGCGAGGGCTGCGTGTCGTTCGACATCGTGCGCCCGCTGCGATATGTGGAAGCAGATGCATATAGAAAACCCTGGGAAGAGTTCTTCGCGTCGTACCAAGGTCCGGATTGGTTACGGGTTTCGCGACCTGAGCATCACTACGGGCGATGACGTGGCATTTAGTCACAGCCTCAACCGGATGAGCGGGACGATGAAGAACGGCCAGGAAATCGATCTCTGGCTAGGCTGGACCTCAGGCCGTAATAATTGCCCACGTCGGAATGCCGCGACGGGAACGTCGTCAAGAGTGCGTTTTGAGACGAAGCAATGCTCGGAAGCAGCGAGCAGAAGGAGACAAAACATGAAAATTGAGCGCATCACGATTGATCCTGACCCATACGAGCCGTTTCATCTTGCACAGGGCTATCGGGCCGGCGATTTCCTTTTCATTTCGGGCCAGGCTGCCATTGATGCGAGCGGACGGATTGTTGGGGTAGGAGACTTCGATGCCCAAGCCCAGCAGGCTTTCGAAAACCTCGACCGCGTTCTGCGCGCCGGCGGCTCGAGCCTCAAGAATGTCATCAAGGTCACCATCTTTCTTACCGACATGTCCAACTTCGACAAGGTGGTCGAGTTGCGCGGGAAATGGTTTACGCCGCCCTATCCCGCCGACACGATCGTCGAGGTGAATTCGCTCTATTCCCCGGAGGCGGTGATCGAAATTGAAGCCATTGCAGTAGCTGAGAGTGAAACGGGATGAGCGAGTCAGCGGCAACAAGGGCAACAAGGGAGGTCAAGAAGCTGGCGATCTTCGTATTAACGCTGGTGCAGGCGAGTCTCGCCTTTTCTCAGGATCAAAGCGCGCGCGAGAAGGTTGCCAATGATTCGGCAAAGCGCACCGAGGTGTTAAGCAAACCAGGAGAACAAATGACGAGGTGGTTAGGCTATGGCCGTGGACAAACCAGCACCACGATCCGCAATGACTCTACCCTCCAGTTGCATAAATTCTGTTGTGTAGTGGCAGAAAATGGCGTCGGTTAAGGGTTTTAACGAGTTTTAAGCTTTTTGCTGAACGTCACCGTAGGTGAAGTCTAGCGTTCCGACAAGAAAACTGATCTCATGATCAGAAATGTATGGAAAGCGGCCTACGCTTCTCGGTATAATATGTTTGCCGAAACAGTAAGATCCGAGAAGGAGACCGCTTCTATGAAGTATAGCAGAGCCGAAGTTCACTGCAAGACTCACAGCCTTCCTCAACTGCGTTTTGAGGACAGCCAACTGACCTCGTTTTCGGGACTCATCCTCATTCAAGAGCTCTTCTCGCGTCTGGGGCTGAAGGAGCGATTGCGGCGCTGTTTTAGCCATCTCAAGGTCAGCCCCATTTTCGGCTATCCCACCTTGGTGCTGTGCTTGGTCGTGCACCTTTTGCTCGGGTACCGGCAGTTGCAGGATCTGCGTTACTATACGGATGACCCGTTGGTGAAACGGACGTTAGGTTTGCGACGACTGCCCGCTGTGGCCACCGTGAGCCGCGGGTTGGCAAGGGCTGACCAAAACAGTGTCAAGCACCTCCAGGAGATGCTGCGGGAGATGGTCATCGCACGGCTGGTGGCACTGACACTCTCCCGGGTGACGCTCGATTTCGATGGCTCGGTACTGGGTACCTCTCGCTTTGCCGAGGGCACGGCGGTGGGGTTTAACCGCAAGAAGAAGGGCCAGCGCAGTTATTACCCCCTCTTTTGCACCGTGGCCCAGACGGGGCAGGTGCTCGATGTGTTGCATCGCTCCGGCAATGTCCACGACTCTCCTCAGGGCGCCAAGCACTTTATCCTGCACTGTATCGGCGCGGTGCGCGCCGCTCTGCCCGGTGTCGCTATGGAAGTGCGTATGGATAGCGCCTTCTTCAGCGATGAGATCATCGGCAGCCTCGACGTTCAGGGGGTCGAGTATACGGTGAGTGTCCCCTTCGAGCGCTTCACCGAGCTCAAGAAACAGATTGAGCGGCGGCGCTGGTGGTGGACTCTTGGGCAGGGGTGCGCCTATTTTGAGGCTTCCTGGAAACCTAAGGTTTGGGAGACACGCCATCGGTTCCTCTTTATTCGAACCCGAGTCAAACAGCACTATAAAGAACCCGTCCAACTCGACCTCTTCATCCCCTACCAACACGGCTACGAGTTCAAGGTCATTCTCACCAATAAGCGCCTCAGCGCTCGCAAGGCGCTTGCCTTCCACCAAGGCCGGGGCAGTCAAGAGGGGATCTTCGCCGAGCTCAAATCCGACAATCAGCTCGATTATGTCCCCACTCGCACCTGGGTCGGTAATCAGATCTATCTACTCTCGACGCTGCTTGCCCACAACCTCGGCCGTGAACTGCAGATGATCGCCCATCCGCCTTCGCGAACAACCCTAAAGAAACGCCCCGCCCTGTGGGCGTTCGTCCGCCTTGACACCCTACGGCGTCGGCTTATCCAGCGTGCCGGCCGGCTGATCCGACCCCAAGGCCAGCTCACTCTTAGCCTCTCCGTAAACCCGGCCGTCCGCGACGAGCTGTTGCATTACCTGGAGACCTTGAAAGCCGCCTGAGATCAGTAAATAACGAAAATTTATGCAACGTTAGGGT
>JALZJW010000075.1 GCA_030859565.1 Pseudomonadota bacterium | reverse complement strand
GGTCCGGCTCGCAATACTGCCAGAGCGCGAAACCGAGCGACAAATCAAAATGACCCATGGCGCTGAGCGTGACGGTCTCGCGGTCCGCCGATAACATGATGGTAAAGGCTGCCATCGGACCGCCAGGCTGTTACCCCACTTCGATACCTGCATGGCTGCTGAACCCGCTGTAGATATACACTTGGTATCAAGTATATCTAACCGACTTCGGGCACACAACCGCGCGCGGCGGCTTGTGACGGGCGGAACGGTCGTTGCACCAGGAGAACGTCACGGCGCCCGCGGTTGACGCCGAATGCGTTCGACGATTTGATGCCATAAGGCACACAGGCGTATCCTGGGTACATGAAGCTTGTGAATTGGAGCACCGAGAAAAGCATCCGCCTCAAAGCGGAACGCGACGTGTCCTTTGCGGAAGTGCTATCGGCCATGTCACATGGCGGTGTTCTCGATGTTCTTGACCATCCGAACACACAGTACCCGAACCAGCGCATGTTCGTGGTTCGTATTCGCGGCTATGCTTATTTAGTACCGTTTGTTGAAACTAGAAGTGAGGTTTTCTTGAAAACGATCATTCCGAGCCGCAAGGCCACCCGCAAATATCTGGCAGAGGACAGGTGAAATGGACAAAGAAAGAAAACTTGAAGAGGAAATTCTGGCTTCCTTTGAGAGGGGTGAGTGGCAGTCCGCGCCCAACCTCAAAAAGGAAATCGCCCGCTATGCTTCTTATGCCGAGGCATCGCTTGCCAAAGACAAGCGGGTCAACATTCGCATTTCTTCCCGCGACCTCGAGGATATTCAAGCGAGAGCAGCCGAGGAAGGTATCCCTTACCAAACGTTGATGGCTAGTGTGCTCCACAAATTCGTGACGGGGCGCCTTATCGAGCCACCACCCGGTCCAACTCCTCGCTCCGCACGGACGCGCCACAAAACGGCGCGCCGGTAAACTCTGCGTTAGGGGCTTGGAATCGTGGTATTCAGAACTGAGGATCAGCCTGATCCTCGTGATTGCTTCCCTGCCGAGGAGCTGGTCGCGTTCATGGTCTCCGCCCGTAGCAGTCTTGATAACGCTAAGTAAGTCGGCGGCGTGGAACGAACTTGGCGGTTGCAACTACTTCGTGAACCGGACCGCTGGACGACGCGGGGTTAATAGTAGCCGCAAAGCGCAAACGGTAAACTTGGCCAATGACCGCGCCTGCTCACGCTGCGCCCGCGTTGACTCCGGAATTGGCTTCGGAGGCGAAGCGGTATTGGGACCAATTTGCTGAGGCAATCCCACGGCCACTGACAGGCACCGTGGTTGAGGAGGCGCACCGGAATAACATCATGCGCGTGTGCGCGTGCAGTCCGTTCGTCGCCCACTATTTCGCCAAGGATCCAAGACGCCTCACGCAGCTTCTTGAGAGCGGCGATCTCGACCGCGGTTTCGGCGAACAAGAATATCCCGAACGGATCAAGCGTGCTGTCGCCGGCGCGCCGGACCAGGCGGTCCTCATGCGCGCTCTTCGCCAGGCGCGCTACCGCGAATTCGTGCGCATCACCTGGCGCGATATCACCGCCGCCGCCGATCTCGATGAAACGATGGGAGATCTCTCGCGCTTTGCCGATGCCGCGCTCGACGGCGCCCTGGACTGGCTTTACCGAGGCCAAGTGGAGACCTTTGGCGTCCCGCGGGATACCGATGGGACGGCCCAGTCCCTGGTAGTGATCGCGATGGGCAAGCTCGGCGCTCATGAGCTAAATTTTTCCTCGGACGTCGATCTCATCTTTGCTTATGCGCGCGCTGGGGAGTCGCATGGCGGAGCACGCTCGATATCCAACCAGGAATTTTTCAGCCGCCTGGGCCAAGCCTTGATCAAGGTGTTGTCGGAAGTTACCGAGGATGGATTCCTGTTCCGTGCGGACATGCGCCTGCGGCCGTTCGGCGACAGCGGGCCGCTGGTGTTGAACTTTGACGCCATGGAGGCATATTACGTGACTCATGCGCGCGATTGGGAGCGCTACGCCATGATCAAAGCCCGCATCGCCGCGGGGGATAAGCCGGCCGGGGAGAGTCTGCTGGAGCGGCTGAAACCGTTTGTCTATCGCCGCTATCTCGATTTCGGCGCGATCGAGGCCTTACGCGACATGAAACGATTAATCGATAGCGAGGTGGAGCGCAAGGGGCTTGCGGACAATATTAAACTCGGGCGCGGCGGGATCCGCGAGATCGAGTTCATCGGGCAGACCTTTCAATTAATCCGCGGCGGAAACCGGCCGGCGCTGCGCGACCGCCGCATTCTGGCCGTTCTCGAATCCCTAGGGAACCTGAACTATCTGCCCGCGCCCGCCGTCGCCGAGTTGATCGAAGCTTACCGCTTTTTGCGCAAGACGGAACATCGCTTGCAGCAGGTCGAGGACCAGCAGACTCATGTCTTGCCGAGAGGGGAGATAACCCGGCAGCGCGTAGCCTTGGGAATGGGGTTTAGCGATTGGCCGAGCTTTCATGCGGCGCTCGCACGGCGCCGGAAGCGCGTTCAAACCCATTTCAATGCGCTCTTGGTTGGGCCGCACGATCCCCCTGCCAACGGTCCGCCGCTCATGCTAGCGCCGCGGCCATGGCAGGGGATGGCCGACACCGCATCTCTATTACGCTGGTTGGAAGGCGCGGGGTTCAGCGATCCGCCCTCTATCCTCGCAAGCATCGAGAAGTTGAGTAAAAGCGGGGGCGTGAGGCGGCTCGGCAACACCGATCAAGGGCGGCTGGACCGGGTCCTGCCGAAGCTGCTTGAGGCCATAGCGCGGGTGGCCGAGCAGCCGACGGTAACTGAACGGCTATTGACCATCGTCGAAGCAATCGCGCAGCGCAGCGTCTACCTGGTTCTGCTCGACGAGCATCCCGGCGCGCTCGAGCAACTGGTGCGCCTGTGCGCGGCCAGCCCCTGGATCGCGAATCGTATCGCCCGCCAACCGCTACTGCTCGATGAGCTCATCGATCCGCGCACACTCTATGCGCCGCCGCGGGTGAACGATTTAAAGCGGGATCTTGCCGGGCAGTTAGCGCATTTCGCGCGCGGGGACCTCGAGCAAACCATGGAGGTTCTGCGGCGTTTCAAGCATGCGCAGGTCCTGCGCGTCGCGGCGGCCGACGTGGCCGGAGTGCTGCCCGTGCGCAAGGTCAGCGATCATCTAACCGGCATCGCCGAAACCGTGTTGCAGGCGGCCTTGGAAATCGCGCGGGACACCGTGGCGCAACGCTATGGTGAGCCGATGTGTGGGGACGGCCCGGCGCGGCGCATGGCCGGTTTTGCGATCATCGCCTACGGTAAGCTCGGCGGCATCGAGCTCGGTTACGGGTCGGACCTGGATCTGGTCTTCTTACACGATAGCTGCGGCGATGAGCAGCAGACCGGCGGGGCGGTGCATCACCAAGAATTCTTCACCCGCCTGGGGCAGAGGATCATTCACATGGTGACCACGGCCACGGCTGCCGGAAAGGCATATGAGGTCGATACCCGGCTGCGGCCGAGCGGATCGGCCGGATTATTGGTCAGCAGCCTCGATGCGTATCGGGAGTACGAACAAGCGCATGCGTGGACGTGGGAGCATCAAGCGCTCATGCGGGCGCGCGCAATCGCGGGCGATCCGAATACCGTACGCGAGTTTGTACACCTACGGCGCGCCATCCTCGGCCGGCCTCGCGATGAGGACCGGCTCCGGCACGATGTGCGGGAGATGCGCGAGCGGATGCGCCGGGAACTGTCCCGTGATGCGCCCGGGGTCTTCGATATCAAGCACGGGCGGGGTGGTGTCACCGACATAGAATTTATGGTGCAATACGCAGTCTTACGCTGGTCCGCTCAGCACGCGGAGCTTCTGGATTTCACCGACAATCGCCATTTGCTGGAACGCTTATCGTGCCTGCGGCTGTTATCGGACGAGGACTGCCGGGCGTTACAAGAGGCTTATTTCGCTTACCGCGCCAAGCTTCACGCCTTGGCGTTGCAGGAGCGGCCGGCCTTGGCCGACAATGCGGAATTCAGCGCCCAGCGTGCCAGGGTCGGTGAGGCATGGCGGCGGGTGGTCGGGGCATGACGATGCGGGGAGAAGACGATAATGACAATGGCTGATCGCGACGGCCTCATCTGGATGGACGGGGAGATGCTGCCTTGGCGCGAGGCCAAGGTGCACGTGCTCACCCACACCCTGCATTACGGCATGGGTGTATTTGAAGGCATACGCGCCTATAAGACCGGACGGGGGACAGCCATCTACCGCCTGCGCGAGCACATCGAACGCTTGTTTCGTTCGGCGCACATCCTCGGGATGCCGATGCCCTACGAGCGATCGGCCTTGACCCAGGTGTGCCGGGAAGTCGTGCGCGCCAACCATTTGGAGAGCGCCTACCTCCGGCCCTTGTGTTTTTACGGCTCGGAGGGGATGGGCTTGCGCGCGGATAATCTGAAAACTCATATTATGGTGGCGGCCTGGCATTGGGGGCCTTACCTCGGCGCCACGGGTCAGGAGCAAGGGATCCGCATCAAGACCTCGTCCTTTACCCGCCATCACGTCAATATCACGATGTGTAAGGCCAAGGCCAACGGTAATTACATGAATTCCATGCTGGCGCTGCAAGAAGCCTTGCAGGGCGGCTACGATGAGGCCTTGTTGTTGGATGTCGAGGGCTACGTGACGGAAGGCAGCGGTGAGAATATCTTCATCGTGCGTGACGGCATCCTGTACACGCCCGATTTGACTTCCGCGTTGGAGGGAATCACGCGCGCCAGCATCATCACACTCGCCGGAGAGCTTGGGATCCGCGTGCAGGAGAAGCGCATCACGCGCGATGAGGTCTATATCGCGGACGAAGCCTTTTTTACCGGCACCGCCGCCGAGGTTACGCCGGTCCGGGAGCTTGACGGGCGGCGCATCGGCGCCGGGCAACGCGGGCCCATTACGGCGCGCTTGCAAACCCTGTTTTTCGATCAGGTGCATGGCCGCCGGACGGAACATCCCGAGTGGCTCACACCCGTCGCTGATTAAGGTATCACGATGAATGACGTTCGCATTAGTCCGGAGCGGCAGAATACGCCGAACGACCGGCGCTTGGTTGAGATCACCCCGGGCGATCTGCCCTTGCACTGCCCCCTGCCGAGCATGAGTCTGTGGGATTCCCATCCCCGGGTGTATTTGCCGATCGAGGCCAGCGGCAAGGTCAAGTGTCCCTATTGCGGCACCGACTTCGTGCTCGTCGAGCCCTAGGCGTCCGCGGCCCCTCGCGGGATGGCAAGCGCCGGTGAAGGTCGAGTGGTGGTTTGGCGTATTTGCGACGGGAAAACCGGGCACGAGCGTCAAACCCACGGCTTGGTGCGGGCGCTCGGCCGATTAATACCCGTGGAGCCTCATGAGCTTGAGGCGTGTTCTATTCTCAGCACAATCGGCGATTTGTTCTTCAGGCGCTTCCCATGGGTGCAGACTTTGCCCGATCCGCATCTCATCGTCGGCGCGGGGCATGCGACCCACCTCTCCTTGCTTGCCGCCCGCCGCGCCCGCGGCGGGCGCGTGGTGGTGTTGATGCGCCCGAGCCTGCCGCTCGCCTGGTTTGACCTCTGCATCATTCCGGAACACGACGGGGTCTTCGAAAGTCCCAACGTGATCTCCACCCAAGGCGTGCTCAATGAGATTCAAAACTCCGAAAAGCCGCGGCGGGACCAGGGTTTATTCTTGATCGGCGGGACTTCAGCTCATTACCACTGGGACGAGGAGGCCGTATTGATGCAGGTGCAAGCGGTCGTGGCTGCCTGTCCAAGTCTACGGTGGCAACTGACCGACTCGCGCCGTACCCCGGCTACGACTTCGCGGGCGCTCACTCGTCTCGGCGCGCGCCAGGTTTGTGTCGTGCCGCATGCGGACACGGATCGAGGATGGCTCACCGAGGCCTTGGCCGCGGCCCAAGCCGTATGGGTTACCGAAGACAGCGTCTCGATGGTCTATGAGGCTTTGAGCTCCGGCGCCGCGGTCGGATTGCTGCGCCTCCCGCGGCGAGGTTCGAATCGCATCACCGCCGGAATCGACGCCTTGTTGCGCGCGGGTTTGATTACCGCCTATGAAGCCTGGGCGCGCGGCGCGCCGTTGTGCGCACCCACCCCTCCGCTGGCCGAGGCCGCGCGTTGCGCGCAAATGATCGTCGAGCGTTGGGGGCTCGGCTTCCCTCCCCGCCCGGTGATCGGCGCGCCGTGAGGATCGGGTGAAGCCGTGCCGCTGACGGTAGTCCAGGTGCTTCCCGCCTTGGAGGGCGGCGGCGTGGAACAGGGTACGATCGAGGTGGCGCGAGAGCTCGTGCGCCGCGGTCATCGCGCCATCGTCATCGCCGCCAGAGGACGCATGGCGCCTCAGCTTGAGGAGGCGGGCGCGGAATACCTGGACTGGGATATCGGCCTCAAATCGCCTCTAGCGCTTCGTCATGTGCTGCCCCTGCGGCGTCTCTTGCGCAGCCGCCAGGTGGATATCCTCCATGTCCGCTCGCGCTTACCGGCCTGGATCGCCTACGCTGCGTGGCGGAGTCTCCGGCCGTCCTCGCGACCCCGCTTTGTGACGACCGTCCATGGTTTATACTCCGTCAATCGCTATAGCTCGATCATGACCCGCGGGGAGTCGATCATCGCCATCTCGGCCACGGTACGGGATTGTCTGCTGAAAAATTACCCAGGTATTGATCCCGTCCGCGTCCAGGTAATCTACCGCGGGGTGGATCCCGGGGTGTACTCCCACGCCTACGAGCCGCCCGCGGACTGGCGGGTGATTTGGGAACGCGAGATGCCGATGCTGAGCGGCCGGATGGTGCTGACGCTCCCGGCAAGAATTTCGCGCCGCAAAGGCCACGAGGATTTCATTGAGCTTCTTGCCGACCTCAAAGATCGCGGGGTGCCGGCGCACGGTCTCATCGCCGGAGGCGCCCAACGCGCCTATCTTCTCGATGAGCTCCGCTCGCAGGTGGCCAGGCGCAAGCTTGAGGGGCATATTACGTTTCTGGGGCAGCGCGCCGATCTGCGTGAGATCATGGCCGTATCGAATCTGGTGTTTTGTCTGTCCAAAGCCCCGGAGGCCTTCGGCCGGACCACGCTCGAGGCGCTGAGCCTCGGTGTCCCGGTGATCGCTTACGATCACGGCGGCGTGCGCGAGATCCTCGCGCGCATGTTTCCCGAGGGCGCCGTCCCAGCGGGCGACCTGGGGGCGCTGCTTGAGAAGACCGTGGATTTTGTCCGCTCTCCGCGACAAGTGCCTCCGAGCACGCCTTTTACGCTCCGTATGATGCTCGACCAGACCATGGCCCTGTATGAAAACCCGGCCGGTTGAACTGTTTTTAGCGTTTCATCGGTGGGCGACGGAACGCGCAACAACTGAGCATGCGCAGTTTCTCTTGTGATGCAGGGGTCCACATTGAGCTGGGAGCCGTACCAGGCCCCGCGCATCGCCAATATGCTCGACGACACGTCGGGTCGACGTTACGGTGTTTGGCCTCACAGTCGATCCGTCGAAATCGTCGGACCAAGCGTAGGGCGCGTGCCCGTGCCATTCATTGGCGGTATGATTCCGCCATGCCTGATTACCGTCGCGCCCATGTGCCGGGTGGCACCTATTTCTTCACCGTGGGAAGCAACATCGAACCATTCAACGGCGCTGATTTCGGCGAATGAGTGGACGCGGACACGCGCCCTAATGGAATGGACTCCACCCTCTCCTAAACGGCATCGTGATGTGCCAAAGTGGGGATTCGAATAAACCACTTAAACGAAGAGGGGGAGTCAGAGATGAATATTACGACGATTGGGTTGGATATCGCAAAGAACGTGTTTCAGGTGCATGGTGTGGATGGGCATGGCAAGGTCGTGCTACGCAAGAAGCTGTCGCGGGGTAAGGTGTTGGAGTTTTTCGTCAATCTTCCGGCGTGCCTGATCGGCCTGGAGGCCTGTCCGGGAGCGCACTACTGGGCCAGGGAGTTGATCAAGCTCGGCCATACCGTGAAACTCATGCCCGCCCAGTATGTGAAAGCCTACCTCAAAGGCAACAAGAATGACGGCAATGATGCCGAGGCCATTTGCGAGGCCGTCAGCCGGCCGGGGATGCGCTTTGTGGCGATCAACACCGAGGCCCAGCAGGATATCCAGATGTTACACCGGATCCGGAGTCGCCTGGTGGCCGATCGTACCGCGCTCATCAACCAGATCCGGGGCTTTTGGGTGAATACGGAATCGTCTTTGGGCAGGGGCCAGACCAGGTGCGCCGGGGCGTGGCGGTGTTATTAAAGCGGGAGGATCCGCGCTTGTCGAGAATGGCACGCGAGCTCCTCGAGAACCTGCGGGCGCAGCTCAGGGATCTCGACCAGCGGAGCGACCAATACGATGTGCGCGTCCGAGAGGCTCGTAGAGTGGATGGAGGCAGCGTGAAGCTCGCCGCGCTTCCTGGCATTGGCCCGCTCACGGCCACGGCACTGGTGGCCGCCGTCAATGATGGCAAGCAGTTCCAAAACCGCCGGCAGATGGCGGCCAACTTAGGGCTTACGCCACGCGAGCACTCGAGCGGCGGGTAAGACCGACCGGCTCTCGTGCTGGGCAGTGGCGATTCAAGCCAGACGCGGCGCCAATGTCGCCGCCGTGGCACTGGCCAACAAACTCGCGCGCATCGCCTGGGCGGTGCTGGCCCGCGATCGGATATACCGGGCGGATTGGGCGGAGCAATCGGTTTGACGCCGGCCGGGAAGCTTTTGAGTCGCGGCGTATTAGATTAACAACACACCACAGATTGTGAAGGTGAAGAAATACCTGATGGCACAACAGGTCAGACCGGCGTTGCATCCTCGGCGCGCCAGGCATGCCCATCCCTGGGCATGGCTTTCTGCGATTCCGCCGAGCGTAGTGGCCCTTCGAGGCCGTCGCCCTATAAGGAACCAGAACGCGCACATTCCATCATGGCCAGAGCTATACCGTCTCACGAACAGGCCGGATATATACCATGCAGTCTTCCTTACAAGCCATCATCGATCCTCACCTTGCAAAGCGGGTGGAGTCCATATATACGCTCGCTACCCGACCGAAGGGCCCTCTTTTGGGATAAAGATGAAATTCTTCACGTAGCGCTCAGACTTGCCTGATTCTCGGCGCGGCCCGATTTGATATTGCTCCCACGAAAAATGCGATATGTGCTTAACCACACCATCGCCAAGGAAAAAGCCGTCGTAGTTTAGATCACGCAGCAATCTAAATACGTCGTCTGCCGCCGCACCTACATGCGCATATTCGTTTTCCAGGAACAGATTCGGACGGTCGCGCTGCAAAGTAGCGATTGCACCCTTGAGAACGATGTTCTCGTGCCCCTCGACATCGATCTTGATGAACCCGATGTCTTTGAGATCGAGATCGTCGATGCGACTTCCCGGCACCTTGACGATCGCGAAATGGCCTTCTCGTTTTCGGTCTAGGGACGCACCGTTATTCGTCCACCCCTTCCGTCCTCTCGGCACAACCAATTCGACGTCGGAGGTCCGGTCGGTAAGTGCCATGTGGTATAGGGTAACATTCCTATCCACGACGCGTTTAAGCACATTAAACGGCAGCGGATTTGGCTTGAATGCATGGACATGGGGAGAATAGCGGGCAAGGAAATGCGTGAAAAGACCAAGATTCGCGCCAACGTCTAGGCTGATGCGTTTGGGATCTACGGCAAATCTTAGCAGCCCCATTTCAGGGTCAATCCACTTCATGTACTTGTACGAGCGGAAACGGTAGTAACCCCGAAACGGAATCCAATTGAACTTAAGGTCAAGGACGAATTGGTTGATGTGGTCTCGCAGCGTAATTTGTGGTAGGGGCATGGAAAATATGATCGAGAATCAAACTGTCAGCATTTAGTGACTCCTCCGCAGAATCCGTGGAGAATAGAGAATAGAGAATAAGAATTTTAAAAGCCCTTTTTCCTCGGGAGCGAAGATACGACTGAACCTATCAGGTGTCAAACACGCGCAATCTCGGTCCGGAATCGAGAATTATCGGGCTATTCGGCGGCTCGAAACGCCAGGTTTCGGGGCGGTTTGCGTCTTGGCCGCAGGCCCGTAACCTATTCGATGTGATCGCCGTCCTGCAGAAGCGCGAAGGGGTCCATGTGCAGGTCCGTCTGTCCCGGTAGGTGATAGGCTAGACGATAGGCGGGGCGGGGCGGGGCGTGCGCACTCCGAGTAGCTCCTGATAATTGAGCCTGGCCCCGTAACCTCTTGCCAGGTTCGCTATGGGCTGCGGACGATATTCATGGTTCTGAACACGTCGAGAACTCCAAGGTCTTCATCGGAATTGCAGGTAGCACTACAAGCGGTGCGTCGGCCACATGAGTCTCAGCAACTTATGCGATCGAACTCAAGCGCAACATCGCCACGACCTCCTTAACCCGGCTGTCTTCAAGGAATAAATGGCTCCAATGATCGAAAGCAGGCACTGCACCCGCGCAACCCCTCAATTGCGTCCACTTGTTTTATGCTTTAACGGGTGGCAAAGGCGGCGTGAGCTTAGATATCCAGAAGATAATCTGTAGCCCTTGTACTTCCAGCGTGTTCTGGTTTAGCGTTCCGTTCCTTATATCAAAAAAACCGAACGAAACTGCTTTCTCAAGGTTGCTTCTATCTTCCTGCGACCAATTCGCCGTAATTCTAAGATCGCGTATGGCGATAAACGAAAGCGGCAATAATGGAAACATGCCGGGATTGTTATCGGCGGTTCCCGTCGAATATTCATGGGCAGCGGTATTGAACATATACCAGTTCCGGTTAACCAGTAACGCAAGGTTAAACCAATCCCGGTCGATATTTACGCGGCAGAATTTAAAGGAAATGTTGAAGCCCTCTGTTGCTGGAGATACGGGTTTGGTGGGGAGTGTCTGATTGATTAAATCTTTAACAAGGATCCTTTGGGTTAGGCTGAGATTTTTGGACGTTGAAGCATCGAGGTTTTGCTGATTCAACTGGATATTTTGAAGATTGGCTTTGAAAGTCGTGTCACCAAAAATATTGACCGGGCTACTTTTCTTAGTAAAAACGGCTGCATTGCGGGCAGCGCTAAGGTCATTGGAAAACGTCGCAGCGCGGGCAGAACTGGTACCGGCAAGTTTGGGCGTAGCACCGATAGTAGTTCCACTGGCAAGGGCGATATGGGCATCCATTGGTCTTGGGTTGATACCGATGGCTGCCGCAGGTCCCATCCGTTGTTTTACCAACAGATCTTTGGTGCCTATTGTCTGCTGAATATCTTTTTTTAAGGCGCTTTCATTTACCACGTCGGGTCTTAATTTCAAAATACCTTTATTAGCCAGAGTTAAGCCACCGGACTTGGTAAAAAGAGAGATGGGAGTATTAGCTGGTTTGATGTCAGCTGATTTTATTTGAATAGCTGACCAGTGCTGCGAAGCTGCTTCATCGTACCAATTGCTGGGCGTCGCCGTGCAGGGATAATAAAAAACATTGGGATCGCTTTTGGATCCACGCCGGGCTTGCAGCAGTTCGTATTGCGCATCGCTGAACAACCGGTTTAAGGGATTGGTAGCCAGCGTATCCGGTGTAGCGCCTACGGGTATGGCGCTGGATATCAAAATAGCATATAGGTCATCTACTTCAAATCCCGAATTCTCAAACTGCCCTTTGTTCAGAGTGGGAACGATATTGGCCACTTGCGACACAGTTTCTTTCGCGATTTCCGCGTCATACGGGCCATTGGGCGCGTCTGGGGCTTTAAAGTCTGCCGGACTGAGCGAGTAACCCGGCCAGGCCATCTGCATGAAAAGAGATGGTGAAGCGTTGTCCATATTCATCAGTTTGGCCAATGTATCGTAAACGGTACCTATAAAGTCTGTAGCAGTTGTCATGGATGTCTCCATTTGTTTAATTAAAACAGTATCAGCAGTTCTATTTCCGCGGAATTAGATCTGCTGATACCGAAACGCGGTTGGTTACTGCGGAGGAGTGAATCGAACCACTTGACCAATGGTTCCGATCATCTGTACACCTGGAACCGTGATCTCTCCCCCTGTCATTGCGGATGTGAAGGTTTGGTTGGAGCTCGAGTGGGCATAAGTGCCGCCAATAGCAAAAGGACCAATGGCAAAACCACCTCTTCCGTTGGTTTTTGACGTTATCAAATCCCAGTCGGCTTGGGACCATGTCGCCGAAATAATGACATCCTTTACCACAACAAAAGAGGTAGGCAATATAGGCATAGCCGCTTCATCCTGCCCGGATTTAGTCCCGTTGGATATCTGGCCTTTGCTATAGAGATTGCCAAGATTCCAAGTGTTTGTCGCCAGTAGATTAAAAGTCATCCAAGGCCGGCGTATGGTGACCAATGTATATCTAAACCTGATACGCAGGTCTTTCGTCTCCGAGCTTGCGTGCTGACTTTGTTTACTATGACCTGCTGATCCGCCAATGGTGAAAATGCCCAGGCTAAAACCGGCAGATCCGCCATACGATTTGTAGTCAGATGTATTGCTTGTAGCCACATTACTGGACGCGGAATCATAAGTCGTCCATCCAGTTGTCGAGTTTGAGCTGTGCCAGTCGGACGGCAATAATGAACTACGCATGATAGGAGTAGACATACCCGTCCCGGGATCGTTGAGCGTTACACCATAACCTTCATACAGTTTCTTTGCCTGGTCCCATGCCTTTTGCAGTGCATTTTGCGAGGAGGTATTAATGATGGCCTGCGCTTGTTCGATTTTATCTGCGCCGCCAGAACGCCATTTGTCGTACGCCGTTTTCACCGGCAACTGCAGGGTAGAAGCAATGAGTGGCCAGGTGTTTTTTCCGGTAGTAGTTTTCTGTGCTTCCAGATAAGCGCCAATGTAACCAACCCTTGCATTGTTATAGGCGGCCTGGTTGTCTATGAAATCCCGATACAACTGGGTTTCCACTTTCTTGGGAGTGACTTGTCCCGTATCGGGGTCGGTAGTGTTAACAGTACGGTAAAGAACGGCGTCTGCGTCGCTTAACTGTTTTTCAATGGCGGGATTGGGCTCCTGCCTGGGGATGCTGACTCCGTCCAGTATCTGTTTATATACCTGGGTTATCAAATTGCCGCTATCGGTATAAATGGCCGACATTTTTGGCGCTACATCAACCAGGCTTGCGGTATTTATTGCTGCATCCTGGCTGCCGGCGTTGTTTCCCGGCGTCCAAGGGTTTCTGAAATCCTGCGAGTTGATGGCCAAGCCCGGTTTCATCAATGACAATACCGTCGTGGCTGCCTGCATGACCGGCTTGCCGCCCGGCTCGGCTTGTGTAATCGAATTGAAGATATTGTCAAAGATGCCTTGAATAAGCTTCTGCATTTCCTCTATTGTCATGATCTTGCCCTCTTAAATGTGGATAACGATCGGAATTTAGGTTGCTTTGAAAAGTTGGCTAGTTTGCGTATACGAAAAATAAACGCCCTTTTTCGATACACCTCCGGGTCAACCTTACATGCCTTAGGACCGTGTGGTACGGTCATGCTGGAGAAAACATCTACGTCCTGTTCGCCCCTACTTGAGCTTGGCGATTATCTTACTGACCTTAACGTGTTGCCTTGGCAGTTGCACGCCGGCAATTCACGCTCCAGCATGCGAGGTAAGATAGTGGCTGAATCGAAGCTCAGCTAGGAACTTTGTCACAAAAATTCTGTGAGAAATTCACATTTAGATTGCATCTCATCGTCAAGACGAGCGTCCACAGGCCCTGTTACCATGAGAATAAGACTACTACTACTAGTAGTTCGACACGTTAATTACGCAACATAATGCCGACCCAGCTTTCGATCAGAATCACGCCGGGTGAAGCGCCATTCGATCCGTTGTCGTTCGGCGTTGCGACGTTGTTGCCACGCCGCGACGTCTGTCGCCAAGGCGGCGGCATTGGCGATGCGCCTGCTGATGCACTGGCGGTCGAGAATTCCGAATCTCGGAGAATAAGAATTTTAAAAGCCCACTTCGTCACGCGTTACGTCGGCGCCGCTTACCCCGACCACGCGGAAACCGCGAGCCTGCAGAACCGCATCGCCGCGGCGGCGCCCGGCGTGATCACCATTCGCACCGAGAGCATCCTGCGGGAAGCGCGGGACTTGCTCGCGAAGGCCGGCGCCGGCCTGGCCGTGATCGCCGGCGTGTGAGCCTGCTCGCCAGCCTGCTCGTGCTGGTGAGCGCGATCGCCTCCAGCCGCGCCCGGCAGATTTACGACGCGAGCGTTCTTCATGTCGTGGGCGCTCGCATCAGCATGATCCGCCGCGGCCTGCAACTCGAGTACACTCTGCTTGCCGTGCTGACATCGCTCTTCGCCATCGCGGTCGGCAGCGCCATTGCGATCGCATTGCTGCAATACCGGCTGCAACTCGAGTCGCAGAACATCTGGTGGATGGGCGTCGGACGGCCGTCGTGGTCAGCGCGTCGAGCCTCGGGCTGAGCGCCCGCCACCTGCTCCGCCGGTTAAGGACGTCGTCCGCGCAGCTCCGCGCGGGCGGTTGATATCAATCGAACCGCGGAGAAACGCGAGAACCCGATTGAACCGCAGCCGCAGAGAGAATAAATAAACGAGAGACACGACTCGATTCACGGATCACGGATCACGGATCACGATTTACGAGTTACGATTCACAACCACGTCCACCAGGAAGGAGCGATGATGTCCTCGGAAGCGACCAAAGTACCCATGTGCCGGGTGACAGCTATTTCTTCACCGTCAACACCTATCGGGGCCAAGCGTTTCTCACCGATTTTCGGGAACATCTCATCCGCGATGCCGAGCACGCCTTTTACGCTGCGGTCGAAGCTCGACCAGACCATGGCCCTGTATGAAAACCCGGCCGGTTGATATTCTTGGCTCTTTCGCAGACCCTACGTCGTGGATTTCCTCTGCTTGGAGCCCAAAGTTGTCATTGAGGTCGATGGTGGCCAGCATGCCGAGCAGGTCTCGAACGACTTGCAGAGGACTGAATATCTCAAGGTATTGGGGTATCGCGTGATTCGATTTTGGAATCATGAAGTGCTTGGAGATCCTGAGGCGGTGTTGGAGAGTATTCGCGCTGCCTTGGTTGAGATCCCTCACTTCCGCCCTCTCCCGGGGGAGAGGGAGTTAACGGAGTACCCATAGATTCAGCCGAGGAGCCATTTCTTTTAGCGTTACATCGGTGGCCGACGAACACAAGTTTGCGACAACTGAGCATGCGGAGCGTCGCGGCACGGTCGTGATCCAACCCCTGCCCGGGATCGGGGATATGGTCTGGCATATCGCGCATATCCATAACATCGCCCGCGCCTCGAAGGAAGGTTCTGTCACGTTGCTTACGAAACGCCGATCGAGCGCGGATCGGCTGTTCGCCGCCGATCCCCATGTGAAGTCGATCCTGTGGCTGGATAGAAATCCGGGGCGGCATGACGGTCTCCGGGGAATGCTGCGCTTGGCGCGCGATTTACGCGCGGGCCGTTTTGCCGAGGTGTGGATCCTGCACGGCAGCGCGCGCTATGGCCTCGCCACTTTGCTTGCGGGCATTCCCCGGCGCATCGGTTATGGGCGGGGTTGGCAAGGGTTCTTCCTCACGCATCCGGTTCGCTTACCTAAGGCCGAGCACCACGGCCACCCCATCGCCATGGCCGATAGACTGATCGATCTGACCAGGATCCCGCGCCTAGAAACGGAACCCAGGCTTATCCTGTCCGGCCCGGCCAAAGAGAACGTCGCACGGCGATTCGCTCACCTTCCTCGGCCGTGGATCGCCTTGGGCATCGGTTCCAGCGAACCCGACAGGCAATGGGGAAAGGAGAACTTCGCGGAGCTTGGCGCGAATATTCTTCGGGATCATGGCGGCACGCTTTATTTGATCGGCGGCGAGCCGGAACGCGGTTTGGCAGACTGGATAGTCGATCGGATTTCTGGAGGCGCTCATCCGCCGCAAGTTGTCATCCAACACCCTGTCGACGAGGTCGCCGCCCTGTTGGACGCTTGCAGCGTATTCGCGGGTAACGACACGGGAGTTTGCAATATGGCGGTGGCGGTAAGAGTGCCGTCCGTGATCTTGTTTAACGGCCGCTATCCACCCCTCGATTATTCGAGCCTCATCTCAAGTCTCGTGTCATCGGCGCCCGCGCTCGGTATGCAAGGGATCGACGTCGCAGCGGTGCTGGCGCGGGTGTCTTCGGTGTTATCGGCGCGGTAAACATGTACGCTAGTATCAAAGCATCGTTTTTCCGTTGGGGGTGGCTCCTACCCTGTTTTTTGCCGTTAGCTCAAGTCCTAGGGCGCGCCGTGTTTACGCTGTGCGCGATTTTCTTCCTGCTCTGGGCTCTCATTAGCCTCGGCGGGGAGAAACCGCGAATCGACCGGTCGATAGCATACCTCTACGGGTGGTTGATCGTCGCATTCGCCCTTGGCGTGCCCGGTGGCGCGGAGCCGGCCAACGGGATCGCGGTATGGGCTAAGTTCCTAGCTTATAGCTCGGGAATTTTTATTATCTTGGCCTCGTTACAGCGCGTTCCCGACGGCATAGCGCGCTTGGGCAGTGGGTTCGCGGTGTCTGGACTGTTTGTATTGGTCACCCTCTATTTCATGCTTTTCGTGCAGATCGGACAACCGAACTTTGACCCCGTCCGCCAGTTGCTTGAGGACAACTTACCGTTTTTGACCCTGTTTATCCTCTACTATCTGCAGCATCGTGGTTGTAAGCCTTGGAACCCGCTCGTGTTACTGTGTTTGGCTGCTACCATCGGCTACGTGGTCCTAGCGCAGGGGCGAGCCGCGCTGTTGGGACTCGTGGTCGGCCTCATGTGCTACGGCGGGTTGGTTTTGAAATGGCGTGCCCGTAGTTTAGCCGGCGCCGCCATCATCATGTCGGCGCTCGCCGGTCTCTACGCGGGCGAATATTTCAAGGGTCAATGGACGCGGCATGCGATCTTAAAATCCGTGGACGACCTCACGAGCCAGCGCTCCGTCCTGTGGCGCCAAGCGATCGCGTCGCCACCGGATAATCTACTCATCGGGGTCGGTATGGGCAACGCTCACCGCAATAAGGTGATAATGCGGATGGAAATCGGCCCACTGAAAAGAGTGAAGGAGGCTAAACATCTCCACAACTTTCTCCTCGACGCATGGTACGAGACGGGGATCATCGGCCTGATGTCTCTATTGGCGTGGTTGGGCTTGATGTTGCGGCGCGGTGTCCGCGCCTGGCGATCAGCGGAGGGTTTCGCGCAGCAGCAGGCGGGGCTTTTTCTCGCCGGCTCGATGGCGATACTGACAAGCGCCCTCTTTAGCTTTTCCTACCGCTCCAAACCCTTTGCCATCTACCTCTTTATCTTTCTCGCCGCGCTCGCCTTCTTAGACCAATCCCGGCGTACGCTCCCATGAGATCCGGTTGCGACGCGGTGCTGATCGTAAAGCTCGGGGCGCTCGGCGATGTCATGATCACCACGCCCGTGATCCGCGCCATTCAAAGGGCGGAGCACGGAAGAACCATCTGGTTACTCACGACCCCAGCTTTCGCGCCTATTTTCGCCCACTGGCCGGGACTGCAAGTGAAATCCTACCCCCGCAAGGGTGTGCTCGCGGTGGCGCAGGCGCTGTGGTGGATCCGCCGCCGGCGTTTCCAGCGGGTGTATGATCTCCAAGGGAACGATCGCTCCCGCATGCTGTGTGCTCTTTCGGGGATCCCCGAGCGGGTGGGCAATGCGCACCTGATCCCTTATACCCACTACCCACCCGAAGCACCCGTACCGCATCCTCATCAAAAGCTCAATGGCTTGCTCGCCGCGGCGGGGATCACGCCCGTAGAACCCTCTCCTTGGCTCCCGGTCACCTCGGAGCAGGCGGAACGGATAGCGGCTTGGTTACGGGCCTATGGATTAACACTGCAGGGCTTCGCATTGCTGCATGCGGGCGGGAGCGCCCGCTGGCAATCCAAACGCTGGCCCTATTTCGCGGAGCTGGCAGCGGCATTGCGAGAACGGGACTGCAGCGTGGTTTGGATCGGCGCCGGGGACGATGCGGGTCTGAACCGCGAATTGGCTGCTCACGGAGGGATCGATGCGACCGATGGCTTTTCCGTCTGTGAGCTCGCCGAGCTCGGGCGGCGTGCCCGCTTCGCGATTACCAACGATTCCGGGCCGATGCACGTCCTCGCGTGTTCGGGGATCCCGGTCTACGCCTTTTTCGGACCCACGAACTGGCAACGCAGCCATGCGCTCGGCCAAGCCGGCCGCGTTCTTACTCTTAGCGTGGAGTGCAGCCCTTGCCATTTACCCATCTGTCCGCCCGGCTACGGGCATGCATGCCTGCGCGGATTGGAGGTAGGCAAAGTATTAGCGCGATTGCAATCGGACAGGTTGATCTAGCGCTAGCCCGGATTTCTCACCGATAGCCAAGAAAAAGGCCGTATCTCGTGGCATAATATGTGTTCGATCAGCATGTTATGCACAATGACGA
>JALZJW010000074.1 GCA_030859565.1 Pseudomonadota bacterium | reverse complement strand
GATTTGTCCTGTTGGCGTCTCGACCGCAGCGGCTAATTCAAGCGGCCTTCTTTTCTGATGTCCTCATCAATGCCTTTAGCCCATGTATCCACACATTGGTGAGAAATGCGGGCTAGTGCAAGCACCTGCCGCCGCGAATGGATCTCCTTGATCCGTAATAGATTGACGCGGACGACAAGGAGGGGGCACGCACGTTGCTCAATGAGCGTACGAAGGAGGCAATATGAATACGAGAGAGAAAGATGTGAAAATCGCCATTGGCGCGGCGCGAGCCGAGCAGCCGCGCAAAGACATGCTCTGACCCTGCAAAGGCTCTAGTTCGCGGCGAGGTTGCTGTCCGCGATACGCAACACACGCATTCGCGGTAAACACCATGGGCCAGAAGCAGGCCGAAACCGGGACACATAGAGATTCCGACACGGCGCTGTTGCTCATCGATTCATCAACGATCTCGAATTCCCGGGCGGCGACAGATTCCTCCTTCATGCGATGGGTGCGGCGAAACGCGCGGCGGCGCTGAAAAAGCGAGCGAAACACGAAACGTTCGCCGAAAGTCATCGGCCTCGTGGCGGTCCTGCAGAAGAGCCTGTCGAAAGCCGGCGGGCGCAGGGGCTGCCGCGAAACCCGCCCGCCGCAAGAAGGCGGCATAGAACCGGTATGAGCGCCTGGAAATCGAGATTGCGCGCCACTGGCAGCCTTCTCAAGGAAATGGCGGGCGATTGGATGGAGGACAACGTTTTGCGGCTGAGCGCCGCGCTCGCTTACTACTCGATTTTTTCCATCGCGCCGCTCCTCGTGATTGCCGTCGGGATCGCCGGAGAGGGGTGCTCGGACCGGACGCCGTGCGTGGGCATCTCGACGATCAACTGCGCGGCATGATGGGGCCGGAAGCCGCGAAGGCCGTGCAATCGATGGTGCAAAGCGCATCAAAGCCGAGCGATAGCGCATGGGCGACCGCGATCGGCTTCCTGACGCTGCTGCTCGGCGCGTCGGGCGTTTTCGGGCAGCTCAAAGATGCGCTGAATACGATCTGGGAAGTGAAAGCGCGCCGCAGTAGTGGCCTGCTCGGCTTTGTGAAAGAGCGGCTCTTGTCGTTCGGCATGGTGCTCGTCATCGGTTTCCTGCTGCTCACCTCGCTCGTGCTCACCACGGCACTTGCGGCGTTCATGAAATATTTTGGCGGCATGTTTCCGATTTCGGAGGCGGCCGCGGGCATCACCGCATTCGTCGTTTCCGCGGGGATAGTCACCACGCTCTTCGCGCTGATTTTTAAAGTGCTCCCAGATGCGAACGTCTCTTGGCGTCACGTCTGGATCGGCGCGGCAGTTACCGCTCTGTTTTTTGAAATCGGCAAGTTTCTCCTCGGCTTCTACCTCGGCCGCCAAAGCACCGCGTCGAGCTACGGCGCGGCAGGCTCTGTCGTGCTCGTGCTGCTCTGAGTGTACTATACGTCGATAATTCTTTTGACCGGAGCGGAATTCACGCGGGTCTATGCAAAGGCGACTGGACACGCGATCGCCCCGGAGGGAAATGCGGCTGCGGTCACCGCCGAGATGCGCGCGCAGCAGGGACTCACCGCGCTGGCGCCGGAGCGCGCTTCTTCCGCATCCCGCGGCGGGGGCGAGCAGTCATGAGCGTTTTCGCCTGCGTGCGGCGAGAGTACGACAACCTGTGAGGAAAGAACTGCTTTTTAGAAATGAACACCGTCACCACCGATCCAGTCTGCGGGATGGAAGTCGATGAACGTCCGCAACTCCGAGCGGAGCACGATGGCGCGCTTTACCTTTTTTGCAGCGAAGGCTGTCGGACGCGTTTCCTCTAAGACCCGGACGAGTTCGTCAATCACGAAAAAGGCGGCGCCCGAGAGGACGCGAGCGAGGTGCATCGGGCGGCAGAAAGGGCGCGACGCGAGCTAGAAGGATTACATTCCGCTGATGGTTCTCGTCGTGCTCACGCTGCTCGCCGCGTGCGCACTTAATGCGCGCGCACCACTACCGACTGGGAGCGAAGTGCCGCGGCGGTGCTCTTGGTGGTCGGGCAAGCCGAGATGCGTGAGGATCTTGGCGATCACAGTCGGATCTTCGATGGCGGCGATGATCTTCAAAGTACCGCTGCATTGAGGGCACTCCTCGAGGTCGACGTCGAACACCCGGTTGAGCAGCCGGCCCAGCTCAGGCCGAGCTGCGTCGAGGGAGGGGGTGTCTTACCGTGGCGTGATGGATTGTCAGTCGCGTTGGCCGGCGGGCTCGGAACAATGGCGGGACGTGTAGCTTGGCGTTAGGTGCAAGCACACCATGGAACCGAATGAGATGCAGCACTTGAATCTGAACTACCGCCGTCGAGCGTTTCAACGGACCGGGGTCTCCGACACTTCGGTGATCGACTCGCGCACCTCCGTCAGCAGATCCCGGCACGGACTGTCATCGGCGAGCACCATATCCATCGGCGGCAACAGGCCGATGATCGCCGACAGCGTCGTGCTCACGATTTGCTTGAGCCTGTCGCCGGGGCCCAATTTCGCGGCGTCCGGGAACACGTCCCGATCGGCGAGCTTGCCGCCGACGCGAATCGGGGAACGCAACGTGAACGGGCTAAAGTCCTTGGAATAGGGCGTGACCAGCACGTTGATCTTTTCCGACGCGAGGTCCACCTTACCCTTGCCGGTGATCTTGGTATCGGTCGTATCCATGACCAGCGGATCGACCTTCACGCGTCCGTTTTCGGCCTCGAGCTTGGCGAGCGCGCAACGGATCTCGATCGGCTCGTCGCCGCTGATCGCGACGCCGATCGATTCGAATACGTCGAGCCCGATGAGCTCCATCAGCAAGTGGCTGATCTTGCCGCGCGACATCGCAACGAAAGCCTCGCCGTCGACGTGAGCCGCCATCTCGCGCACCGAGCCACCCTCGGAGCCGAGATGCATTCGCCCGTCGATCATACCGCTGCTCTCGTCTTGGAACGCCGTGCTCTTGAACAGCGCCCATAGCGGGACGTTGCGAAGCTCTCCCTCGACCTCGGCGCGCACCGGCTTGTTATCGGCGTGCAGGGTCACCGCAAGGTCGATCGCTCCTTCCCCGAGCTTGAAGCGCGCCGGCTTGGCCCGCAGCACGCCGTCTTCGACCACGATCGCGAGCGATAGGTTGTCGATGGGGATCCGCTTCGTGATCACGCGCTTCGCGTCCAGTTTTGCGTGTACGTCCATGGCGTGCAGGCGCTCGAGCTCGATCGCGGTCGCGGGAATGATTCGCTTCTCCGCTTCCTGCTGCTTCGCCTGCGCCTTCTGCTCGGCTGATGCGGTCTCGCCTTCTCCAGTCGAGGGCGGCGCCCCTAACAAGCCCGCGAGATCGTCGAAGTCGAGCTCGTCGGAAACGAAGCGTGCGTCCATGCGCGGTGGATCGGCAGCGGTGCGAATGGCGAGGTCGCCCGCTAGATCGCTATCGCCCATACGACCCTGAAAGTCGTCGAACCTCCACTCGTCGGCTTTGTTACCGAGCATGCCCGTCAACGAGTACGGCGGCGTCTTGGGAAGCACGACGCCGGCGAGTGGATAGAGCTGAGCCATGTCGGAGCCTTCGACCGTGAGCTTCACGCCGAAGCGTCCCTGGTCGAAAGCGTTGCTGAGCGTACCCTTCGCGTGCGCCGCGAACCTCTCCTTGGGTGTGTCAGGGGGTGCGCCGGTCTCGAGCTTGATCTCGATCGGATAAGGACGGTCCGCGGCCCACAGTCGCCCGATGGAGTCTCCATCGACTCGGATCTGCGACGGCCGCTCCTGATATTTCCCCTGCGCTTGAAGTGCGACCCCCCTGTTGTCGCTGTGACCGGTTGCCTCGTCGATCTGCGCGTCCCTCAGCGTCTTGCCGGCGACACGATACACGACGCGCGCATCCCGCACGCTGAGCTCGCCGATGGCGGGGAAATCTGTACGGCCTTCAGGCAGGATCGTCTCGGCCGCGGCCTCTGCCGGCGATGCGCCGGTCAACTGCCAGTTGGCCTGGCCCTCCGCGTCTTTCTCGAGGTTCACTCGCAGGCCCTCGATCTCCAGATAGGGCATCACCACGCGGCCGCGAAGCAATTCGAGCAGCTTGATGCCGAAGCGAAGCCTCTCGATTGCCACGAACTCCGGATCCTTCGCCCACTTCGCGTTCTCGAACCGGATGTCAGAGGTCTCCACGTTCGGGGTCAGTGACTTGCGAACGTTGAGATCGCCGCCGATCTCGAGCTGGCGTCCCGAAAAGTTGGCCACTCGCGCCGTGATGAGCGGTTTGAGCCAGTTGAAGTCGAAGACTGTGACGACGATCACCAGCGCCGCGACGGCGCTGGCGAAGAGGATGACGACGGCGATTGCGACCTTGCGAAGCATGTAATCGGTAAGGGCGTTCTTGGACTGAAGCCGTGGGAGCTAGAGCCGTTGAAGAAGCATTGGGCAGGTTTCGTGCCGGCGGAATCGAGGGGCGTTCTCAACGGAGCGACGCTCGGAGATGGAGAGGAGTTACAAGGAGACGCCACTTTTAAAGCTCCCCAGGCAGCATGGCGACCGGATCGCGCGCCCAAGAGAAGCGTATAGCCGCGCGGCCCCGCGGGCCACCGATCTAGGCGCTTCCTGCCCGCCTGCTTGCCTCAGCTGGGTAGAATTCCTTGCTTGGTTTACTCGATCATCCTGAGATGGCTTTCGGCGCTTTCCACGGCCATCTTGGCACTGCCAGCGTCCTGCGCTTGGAGCGCGTTATTGAGAGCGCTTTCGGCTGCGGTCAAGTGCTCCGCGCCTGCTTCCTTGGCTTGCTCAGCCGCTTGGACATGTGTCAACGACACCTGCGCATGCTCTTGGATACCCTGAATGGTACTTTCCTTAACCGCCGCCTGGGCATGCTCCAATGCTTGTGCGGTATGGGTGGCCTCCGCTGAACAGCCAACCCCTGCCACCAAGCCCAAGCTACCCGCGATTAGTCCGACTAGCGTTTTGCGTTTCATCTCTATTTCCTCCGTTCTTGTTTAATAGTTGCGATTAAGCACGACATTTGACCACCTAATCTCGCGTTGATGGGACCTTTTACCTGTGTTCATGTTAACCTCGCGCCGGGAAGGGTTTCGGGTGGGTGTAGGGGGCCGAGCTGGGGTCAGGTCCTGCCTTCGGTCTTCTTGCCTAATGGCGCGGATCTCGACAGCGACATCTCGAAAGATCCTCCGCAGCTGCTTTCAGACTATTCAGTTTCTGCTTTCTCTGCGTCGACAGTAGTGGACTGATGTGGTGTCGCCGGAACGTGGGCTTCGCTCTCAAGCACTAACTTATCTTCGATACCTTTAACCCCGGCGACGTTACGTGCCACCTGCACCGCCCGGGCCGCCTGCGCTTTCGTGTTGACCGACCCGCTTAGCGTGACTTCTCCGCTCCCAGCGCTAAGGACTACCAGGTTTCTAGCATTCACGAGAGCGGGATCCGCACGTAGCGCCGCCTCCACGCGTGCGACAAGAGCCTGATGCTCGTCTTTCTCGGCTGTCCTCGTCCTCTGACCAGCAGCAGCCTGTTCCGTGGTAGTCTGACTCCCTGTCACACCCGTCTGGCCTTGAGCATCTCTCGGCTGCTCGGCGAACGTTGGGGCGACCGCTATGAGTGTAATCGCCGAGATCGCCGCAACGGTCCGAAGTTGTTTCATGGTTATCCTCCTTTCAAGGGAAAATGAAATTAAGCAGATCCCCACCAGGCGAAGCAACGCTGGAACCCTTTTATCGCAAACGCAGTTTGTGCATGCGCGAAATACGGCTCCCGCCCGCTATAGCCTGGCCAGGATCCTCTTGCCAGATCCGACGGGTATCTTGCCGTAGTAAGATGGCCCTCTCGGTTAGAGGCATGTCATATGGCGCATGTGCCATGCCAACCCAGGGGTACCGATCGCAAGCTATTAAAAACGCGGGACAAAGAACGATGGACCGCGTAGATCAGAACCTCCATCACGAGAACCATTGGCAACAATTGCAAAAGGGCAGGTAAGATTTACTTGGGACTAGCCATGCGCCGCCATTTCTCGGCAGGATTCGGCGCAGCGCCGGCATGCTTCCGCACAGCGCTGCATATGGGCATCGTCCTTGAACTGCCCGCAATCTTCGCCGCACTGAGCGCATATCTCGGCGCACACAGCGCAGGTACGTGCATGCAGTGAGGAGCCGCGAAGCATGAAGTTCGCGCTAGTCTGACAGATCTCGGCGCAATCGATTAACAGCCGGATATGGCCGCCCTCGGCGTGTCGGCCGCCTTGCTCTAAACAATAGGTAATAGTGTTCAGACAAATACCGTGGCAGTTAACGCATTCCTGGATACATTGGCGCAATGTCTCATTCATAGATACCTCCACAACGGTAGAAGAATTTAAACTACTTTCCGCACCCCGTATAACTGAACTTACCCGATGCGGGTTGCGGTCGCATCTCCGTCTCGATCCCAGGTTGGCGAGCCTGGTGTTGAGGTGGAAGGGTCCGCTTAGTCTACCGCTTAGCCATGTGTGGATCTCAGTCTGAAAACCCGAGCTTATCTGAAACCTTCGCACAGCAACCTTCGTACCGTTGCGCGATCCGGCGCTGCTTGCTTGAAACGATGGATGGGACCGTCCGGGACGTGTCCCTGCCCATCGGTATTTTTTTCCCTCGATCAGAAATTCTTACGCGTGCGGTACATCTCGGGGAGCTAAGATTTTGTCATGCCGGTGAATGCCCATATCACGATTGACGGCGGGTACTGGATGCCGGTTCGCTCGCATGATGGTGGTTGGACAATGTACTGGCAATGGGTATGGTTATTGCCGCAGATCATGCGCTGATTCGCGATGCGGAAGCATCAAGCGACGTCCGCACGGAAAACAGCCAATGATCTTGACAGAATTATTCCCTACTCCAGTTGAACTGGCGCGGCTTTTCCCTCCCGCCGACTTTCTTTTGTGTGCCTGGTATTACGACGAGCCCAGTGAGGAAAGCCCGGGCCAGATTTTCGCCTGCTACGCCGCGGTTCGATAGACGATGCCATCCCGTATCGAAGATTACGCACTGATTGGAGATTGCGAGACCGCCGCGCTTGTGGCGCGTGACGGGTCCATCGATTGGCTTTGTTTTCCCCGTTTCGATTCCGGGGCGTGCTTCGCCGCGCTGCTAGGCACGCCGGAACACGGTCGCTGGTTACTCGCACCGGCCGCACCTATCCGCAATATCCGGCGGCGTTATCGCGAAGGCACCCTTATCCTGGAGACCGATTACGAGACCGACGAGGGCGTAGTAACGCTTATCGATTGGATGCCGCCCCGCACGGCGGTACCGGACCTGCTACGGCTGGTCGAGGGCAAGCGTGGGCGAGTACGCATGCGGATGGAGCTAATCATCCGCTTCGACTATGGATGGGTGATCCCGTGGGTGCGCCGAACGGAACGGGGCATTCGCGCGACCGCCGGACCGGATACGTTGTACCTCCGCAGCGATGTCGCCCTCTGCGGAGAAAATCTGCACACGGTGGCCGACTTCGAGGTGTCGGCCGGACAGCATATCCCCTTCGAATTGACTTGGTGCCCGACCCATGAGCCGGAACCGGACGAAAGATCGCCGCGACAAGATCTCCGGGACACCGAAGCTTGGTGGCTGGAATGGTCGGATCGCTGCACCTATCGGGGCGAATGGCGGGATGCGGTGCTGCGTTCCTTGATCACGCTCAAGGCCTTGACCTATACGCCGACCGGCGGGATCGTCGCCGCCGCGACCACTTCACTGCCCGAGCATCCGGGCGGGGTGCGCAATTGGGACTACCGATACTGCTGGCTTCGGGATGCGACGTTCACGCTCTACGCCTTGATGGACAATGGTTATACGCAGGAAGCCCGTGCCTGGCGCGAGTGGTTGATCAACGCCGTGGCCGGGGATCCGTCGGAGATCCAGATGTTGTATGGCTTGGGCGGAGAGCGGCGCTTGCCAGAATTGGAGCTTAGCTGGTTGCCCGGCTATGAAGGAGCCGCTCCGGTGCGCATCGGTAATGCCGCCTATAGCCAGCATCAGTTGGATGTCTGGGGAGAGGTCATGGATGCGCTTTATCTGGCGCGCCGTGCCGGGCTTGATCCGAGCGAAAATGCCTGGCGCGTACAGCGGGCGCTCATGGATTTCCTGGAGACCAACTGGGATAAGCCCGATGCGGGGATCTGGGAAGTCCGCGGACCGTTACGCCATTTCACTCATTCCAAGGTAATGGCCTGGGTCGCGATGGACCGTGCTGTCAAGACCGTGGAGAATCTCGGCTTGGAGGGGCCCGTCGATCGCTGGCGGCAACTGCGGCACACGATCCACGAGCGGATCTGCCGGAAGGGCTTCGATTCCGATCTGCAGTCCTTCGTCCAGTACTATGGAGCGAAACAGATCGATGCCAATCTATTGATGCTCCCGCTCGTCGGCTTCCTGCCGGCTTCCGATCCGCGCATGCGGGGCACCGTCGCCGCTATACAGCAGAACTTGATGCGTGAGAGCTTCGTTGATCGTTACTCGACTCTGCCGGAAGTCGACGGCTTGCCTCCGGGCGAGGGCGCATTCCTGCTCTGCACCTTTTGGCTCGCTGACAATCTCGCCCTCCAGGGCCGGTACGTCGAGGCCCGTGAGATCTTCGAACGGCTCTTAGATCTGCGCAACGATGTCGGCCTCCTCGCGGAGCAGTATGACCCGCAAGGCAAGCGGCTGCTCGGAAACTTCCCGCAGGCGTTTTCGCATATCGGGCTTATCAACACCGCGCGTAATTTGACGAGGGCGGGTGGTCCTTGCGAGGACCGGCAAAAGCAGTGAAGCGCGCGGTGCGCCGAATGCAAAGGTCAGAAGGCCAAAAACGGGCTGGTGATGCCCGCGTCGTCGTCTCGCTCAAAACCGACCACATAGCCGTCGTCAAAACCCCCGCCAGGGCCACAGCGGCTAACGCCATCGCCCTTATAAAGGGTCAAGTCTCCCATCTTGCATAGACGGTCTCTATGATCTATTCTCGCCACATGGCGAGGCCCCTAAGAATCGAATACGAAGGGGCGGTGTATCACATCACCTCGCGTGGCGATAGGCGAGAGCCGATGGCCTTGGACGACGTTGATCGGTCGGCGTTTGTCGAGGTGCTGGCGCAAGCGCTAAAGCGTTTTGACGCGCGAGCGTGGGCGTATTGCTTGATGGGCGATCATTACCACCTGGTGCTGCATACTCGTCAAGCCAACCTCTCGCGCGTGATGCGGCACATCAATGGCGTCTACACGCAAACGTTTAACCGGCGCCACGGCCTCGTGGGGCATCTGTTTCAAGGCCGTTTCAAAGCCATCTTGGTCGATGCCGATAGCTACCTGTTAGAGGTCTGTCGCTACGTTGACCTTAATCCCGTGCGCGCCCGCCTGGTCAAACACCCGCACGCCTACGCATGGAGCAGCTACCGAGCCCACACCGGGCTAGCGGTGCGCCCGCCGTGGTTAGACAGCAAGCCGTTGTACGCGCAACTCGCTCCAAAAAAGAGCCAAGCGACCGCTGCCAGCAAATATGCCGAGTTCGTGGCTCAAGGCGCAGGCGTCAATCTGTGGGACGACCACCTCCAGCAGCAAATATTCTTGGGCGGCGACAAATTTATCGAGCGCATGCAGCGGCTGGCAGGCCTATCCGGCCACGATAAGCCGCGAGCTCAGGTGAATAAAGCCCAGCAGCGCCGTCCAGCGAGAGCGAAACCACTCCGTAGCTACGCGCTCGCGGGGGCCAGCAGAGCCGAGCGCGATGGGCGCATAACCTTGGCGTTTAAGGAGGGGGGATACACGCAAACGATGATCGCCACGGCATTCGGCGTGTCGTCTTCTACGGTTAGTCGTGTGATCAAAGAGATGGAGTGAGAGATGGGACGTGACCCGTATTCTCTATTTTGTCAGGCTATACTCGTCGACGATGCAACCGCCGCGATTGACGAAGCGGAACGTGATCCGCTCGTCCACGCGCAGGCGCTCGTAGACGTGGTAGAAGCCGGACAACACGGAACACGGCATCGGCGCCCCAGGCCTTAAACGGCCAGCGAACCAGCGTCAGGCCGAGAGCGACGATCCAGATTCTCCGGCGCATCCTCGCATAGAATATCTCAAGTATGATCAGTTGATAATGCCGCTTCTATCTCCATGAAAAGCGCGCTCCACGTTCTTATGGCCGCTTCCGAAAACGATGGCATCAAGACTCCTGCGGGACAGGACGCGAAGGCCGGCGGTATCGGCGATGTAGTGCGTGACGTGGCGCCCGCCTTGGCGTCCTTACATAACTGCCGGATCACCGTGGTCGTACCCTCCCACGGCTTCCTGGACAAGCTCGAAGGCGCAAGGCTACTCGACATATACCATTTTCCCTTCGCGGGATCTCGGGAAGGGGTTGTCCTATTTGAAGTTCCCGGGAAAAAGCCTAATCCCAAGGTGCGGCATCTCGTCTTGCACCATGCGCGGTTTGAAACGCGCGATCCGGAGACGAACCAGCTTGAGATCTATTGTGATGACCCGCCCAAGCGGCCCTTCGCGACTGACGCGACGAAGTATGCTTGTTTCTGCGCCGCCGTCGCCGAAGGCTTGAAACGCAAGGTATTCGGCGAGGTCAATCGTGTTCATCTGCATGACTGGCACGCTGCGTTCCTGTTGATCCTCCGCTCTTTTGACGAGAGCTTTGAGGCATTGCGGGAGCTGCGGACGGTTTACACGATCCACAACGTAGCCCTTCAGGGCATACGCCCGCTACGCGGGGATCCTTCGTCCCTGGAGACTTGGTATCCGTATATCGCTGTCAAGGCTACCGATAAGCTGGCCGATCCAGAGTACCGGAATTGCCTGAATCCCATGGCCATTGGCGTGCGCCTCGCCGATGCGGTGCATCTGGTCTCACCGGGGTATAAGTCGGAAATCCTCGCGCCAAGCATTCCGCGGCGGAGCGACCCGGACGCCTCCTATTGCGGCGGCGAGGGCATCGAAGGCGACCTTCAGACGGCCGATCGTGAAGGCCGCTTGTTCGGCATTCTGAACGGGTGCGATTACGACGAGCGAAAACTGCCGCCGCGTGATTTGCCGGCTTACCGGCAATTACTCCAGCTCCTAGGCGATACCGTGTCACGCGGCGCGAGCAAGGCCGCCGTCCACCACCTCGCTTTGAAGCGAATTCACTTACTCCGAGCCTCGGCCCGCCGATCCAACGTCCTCCTAACTTGTGTGACACGAATAGTGAATCAGAAACTACGGTTGATGCGTGCCGACGCCGGCCAAGGCAAACCCGCCCTAGAACAAATCCTGGAGGGGCTGTCCACGGACGGTGTCTTGATCCTTTTGGGGATGGGGGACCGCGACTTGGAGCGCTTTCTGTTCGACTTGAGTAACCGATTTCACAATTTCGTTTTTATCAATGGTTTTGACAGCAATTGCGCGGCGGGCCTGTTTGCAAACGGCGATCTCTTCTTGATGCCGAGCTCCTTCGAGCCGTGCGGGATTAGCCAGATGCTTGCCATGCGCGATGGCCAGCCCTGTGTCGTTCACCACACCGGTGGGTTGAAGGACACGGTTCAAGACGGTAGGACAGGTTTCGCATTCAACGGCGAGGGTCTTGAAGCGCAAGCGAAGAACTTCGTGCATACGGTCTTCAGGGCCGTCAACGTACTGACTGAAGATCCAGCAGGTTTCCAAGCGATTCGTGAGACTGCATTCGAAAAGAGGTTCTTGTGGGGCGACACCGTTCGAGAATATGTACACTACCTCTATCGTTCGGAATAACTGTTGCCACCTACTTTTAGCGGTAGAGTTATTTCGTCGTCCTCATTTCGTGCGCGCTATTCCTCCGCATTCTACCTATTGACGCACCGGTACAAGCGACACAGCAACAGGAGGCCATCTTGCTTGATTTAACCGGCAGTACGCTCGGTATCGCCGCACTCGGCATTTTCGTTTTGGCGTATGGACTCGTCGTCAGCGAGGAAATCATCGGGCTGCGTAAGTCCAAGCCGGTTATCGTCGCGGCGGGGGTCATCTGGCTGCTCGTGGCGATCGCCTACGCCGATGCCGGACGAGCGCCGGAGGTTGCACAGGCCGTTCGCCATTATCTTCTGGAGTTCGCGGAGCTGATGCTGTTTTTGCTGTCGGCGATGACCTATGTCAATACCCTGGAGGAGCGCAACATCTTCAAGGCCTTGCGGTCGTGGCTGGCCGCGGCGGGATTTTCCTTACGGGCGGTGTTCTGGCTTACCGGACTCTTGGCGTTTTTTATTTCCCCGATCGCCGATAACCTTACCACCGCCCTGGTCATGGGCGCGGTGGTATTGGCCGTTGGCGCGGGCCACCCTGGATTCGTCGCCGCGGCGTGCATCAATATCGTCGTGGCCGCCAACGCCGGCGGCGCATTTAGCCCTTTCGGCGACATCACCACGCTGATGGTATGGCAAAAAGGCACGGTCGGGTTCGGAGATTTTTTCGCCTTGTTCCTACCGGCGGCGGTCAATTGGCTGGTCCCGGCCGCGATCATCTCCTTATCGGTTCGCGCCGGACGACCCGCCGCGTTCCGCGAGCTTGTCCCGGCCAAACCGGGAGGGTATGTCATTATCGTCTTGTTTGTCGCGACCATCGCGATGACGGTCGCACTATACCATTTCGCCCATCTGCCACCGTTTCTCGGCATGATGACGGGGCTTGGGCTGCTTATGGTCTACGGGCATGTCATCCGCCGCACTGAATTACGGCGGTGGACTTCGTTGCCCGAGTTGGATTCGGAAGCATTGAACATTCGCGATTGTTACAAGCCCGCGGTCAAGCCCTTCGATATCTTCATCAGCATGAAGCGCATCGAGTGGGATACCTTAATGTTTTATTACGGCGTAATGTTGTGCGTCGGCGGTCTCGGCGCCTTCGGGTATCTGGCGCTCGTGTCGCAGACGCTTTACGTGGATCTCGGGCCCACCGCGGCGAACATCCTCGTGGGCGTGGGCTCCTCGGTGATCGGCAATATTCCGGTCATGTTCGCGGTCTTAACGATGAACCCTGAGATGTCGCTCGGCCAGTGGCTGCTCGTCACACTGACCGCCGGGGTGGGCGGGTCGTTATTGTCGATCGGCTCGCCGGCGGGTGTGGCGCTGATGGGGCAGGCGCGCGAAGTCTATACGTTCTTTGCCCATCTCAAGTGGACGTGGGCCGTGGCGCTCGGGTATGCCGCCAGCATAGCGGTGCATTTAGCCTGGAACGCGCATACGTTCTAATTCTGATCATCTCCCGCTATCATCCGCGGCGGCCACATCAAACATAAGCTAGGCAAAATGGCAAACTGGTTATCCAAGCAACGAACTATTGCGCGCCCGAACTATAATCGCTGGCTGGTGCCGCCCGCCGCGCTGGCGATCCACCTGTCCATCGGGATGGCCTACGGGTTCAGCGTGTTCTGGATCCCGCTCGAACATGCGGTCGGCATCAGCGAGCCGGTTCCCTGTGACACGGATACGGCCGATGGGATCATCGAATCCTGGCGCGGAATTCTGGGCTATAGCGACTCGGGGGTTTGCGATTGGCAACGCAGTACGCTCGGTTGGCTCTATACGCTGTTCTTCGTGTTCCTCGGATCATCGGCCGCGGTCTTCGGGCATTGGCTGGAACGCGAAGGTCCGCGCAAGGCCGGCGTCTACGCGGCCTGTTGCTGGGCCGGAGGGTTTTTGATCTCCGCGGCGGGAGTGTACTGGCATCACATCTGGTTGTTGTGGCTCGGATCGGGGGTGATCGGCGGGATCGGCTTGGGCCTGGGATACATCTCGCCGGTGTCGACGTTGATCAAATGGTTTCCGGATCGCCGCGGCATGGCCACGGGCATGGCGATTATGGGGTTCGGAGGCGGGGCGATGATCGGGGCGCCGCTCGCCGATCTACTGATGAAGTATTATGCGGGGCCCGATTCGGTTGGCGTGTGGGAAACCTTCGTGACGCTGAGCGCGATTTATTTTGTCGCCATGATGGGTGGGGCCTTCGGGTACCGCGTGCCGCCGCTAGGATGGGCGCCGGCAGGCTGGCAGCCGAACCCTAACCGCAAGAGCATGATCACGACCGGGCATGTGCACCTCAACATGGCGCATAAAACGCCGCATTTTTGGCTCCTATGGGGCGTGCTCTGTCTGAACGTGAGCGCGGGTATCGGTGTGATCGGCGTGGCCTCGCCCATGCTCCAAGAGGTATTCGGAGGCAACCTCATCGGATCGGACATGCCGCTCAAAGACCTGACCGTCGAGCAAGCCGCGCAGGTTGCGACAATTGCGGCGGCGTTCACCGGTCTACTGAGTCTCTTTAATATCGCCGGCCGCATCGTCTGGGCTTCCCTATCCGATTACATCGGGCGCAAGCGTACCTATTTTCTATTCTTTTCCTTGGGCGCGGTGCTGTATGCATCGGCGCCCTTCGCCGGGGAGATCAAGAACGCCGCGCTGTTCGTCGGGCTCTTTTGCTTGATTCTGACGATGTACGGCGGCGGCTTTGCCACAATACCGGCCTATCTGGCCGATATATTCGGCACGCAATTCGTCGGCGCCATCCACGGCCGCTTGTTAACGGCCTGGTCAACGGCGGGAGTACTAGGGCCGGTGCTCGTGAACTACCTGCGCGAATACCAAGTGGGGCTCGGGGTACCCGTGGCGCAAGCCTACAACACCACGATGTATGTCTTGGCGGGTTTACTCGTAGTGGGGTTTTTCTGTAACCTCGCGATGCGGCCTGTGGCTCCGAAGTACTACATGAGCGACGAAGAATTAGCCACCGAGCGCCTTATGGCGCACGAGGGCGGTTGGAAAGCAGAAACTAATCGCGAGCGCTTATGAGCGAAACCGGAAACCACGAGCACCCGAGCCCGCTGAGCTGGCTATTGGTCGCCATCGCGTGGACCTTGGTCGGTTTACCCCTACTCTGGGGGATCTTTAGGACCTTGGAGAAGGCGAAGTTGTTGTTTGGTTGAGACGTGATCGCGCTAACGTGAAGATCCCGCCCTCGATCGGGTTCAATCGGCTCCCTCCCCAAAAAGATCTGCCTCGTTCGGCACCGCCGGCTCGACTTGCTTAGCGGATGCCGTCGTTGTTGCCGGGATCAATCGTTCGCGCGCCGCATGCGCCCGGTACCGGCCGCGCTTTGGAGGCGCCGCGAGCGCCTGCGGGCCAGCAAGCGACGCCACCGCTTTCACGCCCGCCAAGCTCGTGAAACCGGCGTCGAGCAATTCCACCATTTGGCGGTCGCGAGAACGCGCGCTTCGGCCGCCCAATACCGCCGCGAGCAACCGGCGATCACCGCGCCTGGCCGAGGCGACCAGGTTGAAGCCCGACGCGCGCACATATCCGGTCTTAATGCCATCGCTCCCGGCGTATCCACCGAGCAGGTGGTTGTGGTTACGGTAGAAGCGGCCCTTATAACGGAAGTGCTTCGTCGCGAACAGCGGATAATGCCGCGGGAAGTCGTTCAACAACGCCAGGCCCAGCGTTACCATATCGCGGGCGCAACTGTACTGGCGGCGGTCAGGCAGCCCGGAGGCGTTGTAAAAGCGAGTGTTGGGCATGCCGAGGTAGCGGGCCTTCACGGTCATCAAGCGAGCGAAATTGGTTTCGGTGGCGCCAAGGGCTTCCGCGAGCACCACCGCCGCGTCATTTGCCGAATGCGTAATCAAGGCAAGGATGGCATCGTCGACGGGAATTATTTGGCCGCGGCGTAGGCCCAGCCGAGTCGCCTGCATCCGGGACGCGTGGGCCGAGACCCGCAGTTGCTGATCGAGCCTGAGTTGTTGCTGCTCGAGCGCTTCGAAGACCAGATACAGCGTCATCATCTTCGTGAGCGAAGCCGGTTGCCCGCGGTGATCGGCATTGAACTCGTGTATTACCGCGCCGGAGCGTGCATCGACGACGATCGAGGCGTAAGGCGGCTGGGCTTGCAGCGGCTGGGCGACCGTTATCCCGACTACCATCAGCGCGAAAATGAATGGAAGGCGCGCCAATGCTCCGGCACGCACCGGCCCGAAGCGGCAAGGTTTGGCAATCCTAAGCATATGAAACCTCGGTAACCTTAATAAGCAAATGCGTGATCGTTACATTCGTTGATAACTAACTTCGTAAGCCGTGCGCAACATGGCGTTTATACAGCTAGCAAATAGCACCCCACGTTCGTTACCCGTTATCGGCAAGCAACGCTAAACCTTTTCGATGATGCCGGTGTGATCCGCTGTCCCCGTCGAGCCAGTCTCGGTGGCGCGGCCGGGCGGATTAAACCACGCGAGCTTCTCGTGTAACCGCACCACTTCGCCGACGATAACCATGAGAGGCGCGCGTATATTCTCATCTTGGGCATGAGACGGCACGCTGTTTAAATTTCCGATGATCACCCGCTGCGACGGGGTGGTGCCTTGATGGATCAGTGCGACCGGAGTCTCGCCAGCCATGCCGTGCGATAGCAATCCCTGGCAGAGAAGGGCGAGCCCTTGCAAGCCCATATAGACGGCGATCGTTTGCCGTGGTTGCACCAAGGCATCCCAGTTGAGGTCCAAGGAGCCTTCCTTGAGGTGCCCGGTGACGAATACACAGGACTGAGCGTAATCCCGGTGTGTCAAGGGGATGCCGGCGTAGCACGCGCAGCCGGCGGCCGCCGTGATACCGGGCACCACCTGAAACGGGATGCCCTCCGCCGAGAGCGTGTCGATTTCCTCGCCCCCGCGCCCGAAGATGAACGGATCGCCGCCCTTGAGTCTCAGCACTCGCTGGCCTTGGCGGGCGAGCTCGATGAGTTTGCGGTGGATCTCGTGCTGCGGTACGGAATGGCGGCTGCTTTCCTTCCCGGCATAGATGCGCTCGGCATCCTTACGCACGAGATCAAGCACGGCGGGGGCTACAAGACGGTCATAGAGCACAACATCGGCTTGCTGCATCAATCGCAGGGCCCGGAAGGTCAAAAGGTCCGGATCGCCCGGGCCGGCGCCCACTAAGTAAACCTCGCCCACGAGTTTCGGGCCGGGCGATTCGGCATCGAATTCCCGGGTTAACGCGGTCACCGCCGCTCGCTCGCGTCCAGCGAATAGCATCTCCGCGATGGGTCCCTGGAGGATCCGTTCCCAAAACCGCCGGCGCGCGGTGGGGTCGTTAAAACGCAAACGGGCGCGATCACGAAACTCAGCCATTAATGCAGCGAGGCGACCGTATGCGGCGGGGATCAGTGTTTCCAATCGAGCGCGGAGCAGGCGCGCAAGCACCGGAGAGGCGCCGCCCGTGGAAACCGCAATCTGAACCGGCGCACGCTCGATGATCGATGGCATGATAAACGTGCAACACGCTGGATCATCGGCCACATTCACCGGAACCCCGAGGCGCCGGGCGTGGCGAGCCACCGTTGCGTTGATTTCCGGGTCGTCGGTTGCGGCGAACGCGAGCCATGCTTCCCGCAGGTCGTCCGGCTTGAATTCTCGCCCAACATGCGTAATCGCTCCCGTCTCTGACAAGCTCCTTAAGCGCAAGCTGATCCGCGGCGCGACGACAATCACCCGCGCTGCGCGCCGAAGTAACAGCTCGGCTTTTCGCGCGGCCACCTCACCGCCGCCCACGACCAGACACGGGCGGTCTTTGACCTGGTAATAGATGGGTAGGTGAAACATTGTTTAGGGCGCCGGGCTAGTCCGTTAATGAGGCGATTATAGTATTGGCCACTGGCATTAGACAGCAACGCCGTTCGCGCTCACCGCTTCGGCTGAGATATTCAGGATCCGGCGGATCCCCTCGGTTTTGAAGCCCAAGGCCATCGGCCTGCGAACGCCCGGCAACACCGCCACATCGTATAATTCTTTGACCACCCCCTCGATGCGCAGCGAGTGTACCGCATCACCGCTCCTGAGATTGATCACCTGCAAGCCGCAGCGGGCCTCCGCCTTGCGCTCTCGAAGGTTGTCGTCCAATGCGAGGCCGGAGAAGGTGCGGTTCTCGCGGCAGAGCGACAGATCCACCACGGCAAAATCCCCGATGAAGCTCAAGCCCCGCGCGTAGCCGGGGCAGAAGGTAACCCGCTCGAACCGGCCCTGCGGGAGGTCCACGTAGCCGAAGTAGCCGCTGCCGGGATCGAGCAGCCACAGCTTACCCCGGTAGAGCCGCGGGGAGTGCGGCTGGAGAGACCGCCGAGCACGATCGCGTTGCTGGCCACATCGATCACGACCTCCCCCCGTCCTGCCGTCTATCGCGCCAGCCGTCGTGCACGTCACTCTCACTCACGGCGGTGACATAACGCGGCCGGCCAGACTCCATGGCTAGACCGTTCAGATGGCAGCGATCCTCGGCGGCGAGCTTGCTGATAAACGGCGGCTTCCATAGGGGGATGAAGCTGTAGTGCTCGGCACGACGGCAAGGCAACTGAACAGGGTGTTCACGAACACCACGCGCCCTTCCTTATCCACGGCCACATCATGGATGTCGAGATCCCCAGTGGTATAACCGATCTGCGGCACGTAGAGCCGATCATAACCTTGATGCCTTTGGCCCGGGGAAAGGAAATTCTCGAAGCGCCATAATTGATAAAGCGAGGTCACGTAGAGCGTCTCCGCCGTGGCATACAGCCCTAGACAGCGGTTGAAGGTGCGCTCGAATACCGACAGCCGGCCGTCGGCGCGCAGGCCGATAAAGAAGAGCTTCCCCGACTGATAGGTGGTAAAGGCGAGACTGACGTGTTGTTCCGCGAGCCAGCTCGTGAACTGGCGTGAACCCGTCAGCTCCAGACCGGGTTTGGCGGATCCCGTGCGATTTTCGGCCATGAGAGCCACTATAGCCGATGACAGGGTGGGTTAGCTGAATAACCGCCCGTGACGGAAGGCGTTTGGAAGAAACACGGTGGGCGGATTTGCGGTAAGGTGGGAAGACCGCGCCGCCGAAGACCGAAGCGTCAATGGTGTGATCGCATCCGTGGGTT
>JALZJW010000073.1 GCA_030859565.1 Pseudomonadota bacterium | reverse complement strand
AGTCCGACCTGAGCCAGATAACGGGAGTTGAAAAAACGAGAGCAGTGGCTTGTGGCAGACGCTAGGGGAAACGCGGATCGATTGAGTGCCTCCCGCTTGAAGTCGTTATCGTACCGATAAGCGCGCTCGACGCACAGAATATTGAGCTCGGGTCCGCATAGAAGTCCCGGTACAGAGTCGAGTAAGTCCGCAAGCAGCGTGCTGCCGCTGCTTGGGCAACAACCAACCGCAATAATGGGGAGTTGTAAGCGTTGCATCGCTTAAAGTGTGAGCGACACCGTTTGTGCTTGGTCCATGTCGATAACATAACGATCAAGTTCGTTATCTGAGCCCGCGTCGGGTAGGACATCAACAGAAGCCTTGAAAGGGGATTTTGAAGGTATCTTAATCTCCATAAAACACCTGCCAGCGCTGGTGATCGTGAGGTGGCGTCCAGTACCGTCTGGCGCAACAGTTCCGCTCGTATGATAGGTTGACCTGACGGCGGCGACGTGATCGCATAGGCGGCGCACGACGGCGCCTTCTGCTCGCCAAGCGTCGAGCCTCTCTTCCAGCGCGGGTGAAAAAAGGTCGGGATGATTCGCGACTATCAGGTGCCCGCGATATCGGCGAATCAACTGCTCGTGGGAGTCCGCCCAGTACGGGGGCGATTCGACTGGTAGGGGCCGTTGAGTAAGCACGAGACCCGTGTCGCGGTCAACTTCAGGGTGAGGTAACCATTCCGTGAGCCGTTCGCCGTAAGTAAGCTGTAACGATGCCAAGGTGAATATCGTGCGGCGTCCTTGCCAGAGGCTGGCGTCTTGTCCCCCATGGTTTGTGGTGCCGAAGATTGGCGCATTGAGTTCCGCACGCAAGCGATCTAGGAATCCGTGGTCTCCGTTTTCCACATGGCAGACGTGCCACCCGATCTCATCGCCGGATCCGGCTGCTATATTCGCCACCTCCCTGCAATAGGTCTCTGGCTTGAAAAACCATGTCGCTTGAAACCCGTGTGTTTGCTGCCAGGCGAGGTGTCGTGCCATTCCTTGACGATCAAGAGGCCGGTCGACGTCCCGGCGCAGCGATAGCACGAAGGGTGCCCATGGGGGTGCTGGTAATATCCGCAACGAGACGCCAAAGGTTTCCAGTGCGGCAGCTTCAATGCGTTGTTCTGCTTCAATGGCTAGAACTGCTCGCAATGGATCTGGCGGGTGACGGGATAAGCCACGCGGTAGCTCGGGTACAGTGGAAAGAACGTTAAGGACGCCGAGCAGGCCGCCGGTCTTCGGCGGTAGAGGAATGACAACGTGATCTTGGGGCGCACTGACGGAGATCACGAGAGTATGCGCCAACATGATCAGAGCTTCGATCGCCACGGGATCCGTGAGATATCGCTTGGGATGCTGATCGATGTCATCAAGAATGAAAAGTCCGGCGCTTCGGTCAAAAAACCGGGTGAACAACCGTTCCACCAATTTTCTCCAGTTGTTGCCGCCGCTGGCGATCTGTGCAAGCAGTTCGGGACCCTCACCGCGTGGCAAGCCCGGCCGGAGACTTCTCCCGTGTTGCCACCGTTCCTCGGGTTGAGGTATAGAACCCGTTGCCAAGACGGCCTTTATCCGGCGCGTATCGACATTGACGAAGTCAAGCTCCGTTTGGAGATGCTCAACGACCTTCGATAAGCGCCAGATAGTATTTGGGTTGAGCGGTTTGCCCCGCTCCAAACGTACTGCGAAGAGGTTGATCTGGCTCGCGAGCAGTTCAGGCACCAACGCCCTGAGCGACGTATCGTCGGTGATCGGATTCGGAGAAAGAAGGGTGGAGGGATAGCTTGACCGCAGCGGGTAGCTACGGGCTTCCGGCCATGCACCGGGCGGTTCCGGAACAGACAACGCGTGACGGATCATAGTACGAAAATAGTCTCCGCCAATACCCAGTAGAGGGCCAAAACCCAGGGCACGCAGCAAGTGATCGATGACTTGATTATCTCCCGGGGATTGCGTGGAAGCGGAATGGCCGATACTAATGGAGTTCACGGCATCGATTGTTTTGTGTTCGGCTCGATGGCAATGGCCGCCGCGGATGTAGAACCGTTTGAGGACAGAACTATTCTCGGTTGAGCCTCGGCCAGGTTGACGTGCACTACGCACGTCCCCTGGGGCAGGACGACGGAGTGAGCATTATCGCCGTGCCCGATAGAGAGTGTCGCGGAGTACGGTAAGGGTTGTCCCCAGGTCAAAGACATGCTTCGCGTACCGTCCTTACGGTAGACGCCATTGCGCGCGAGTACCCAGCTCGCGACCTCGGCCATTGTGGCTGGCCATACATCGGCGAGATCGAGGCTGTTGGATAGCGCGATCATTTCTTCGATGTGGATGTCGGGGTGATTCATGATCACACAGTGTTCTCCGTTGGCGAGCCGCTTTGCTGCTTCGGGAAGCAATGTGCTCAGGCGGTGGCCCTCGGGACGCATACTCAGATCCAAGCCGCGGTGCCACGCGGGAAGCACGACACTCGACGTAGTCGGAATGTCATTATCCACGACGATTGCCAAGGTCGGTAAAGATATTTGGCCGCCCACAAGCTCGCCGTAGGACATGCCCGATGCTTGAGCCCATCGAATCTGACGCTGGCCTAAATAGCCTGCCGCGCCACCGCCGCCGTGAACAGTGTATCCAGCAATGGGAACGTCCGCCTGTTCCCGAAAAAACTTTATTTCCTGCTCATACCATTGACCGAAGTCGAATGCCTCGGTATGCAACGCCACCTCATGTCCGGCGGAGGTTACGTCGTCAATAAGTTTCGGGTGATAGGAAGCGATGCGCCAAAACCATGTGGACTTGATGCCTCGCTCCACATAGCATTGAAGCAGACGGGAGATATCGGCCCGCTGTTTTTGAACCTTCGGCGTATCGTCTCTGAGATCTCTATCGAAGTCGTGGCGAACCGTCAGGCAAGCGCGCTTCGAATGCGGCCATCGGTCTACGGCTATGGTTACCCTGTCGTGCCGTCTGAACCATGCCTCGCTGGCGCTGAGCAACCAGCGTTCAAGCGGTTCAAGGTTGGACCAAGTGGTCATGGCATAGTAACGGTGCGGGTAGGGTGGCATTAGGTGGTGTTGTACCATGATGTCAAGCAGCGGCACGCCGAACACCAAATGCGGTCCGCTGCGCACGCCAAGCACATGACGCGACCCTGAGGTGTCTACGCCCCAGACTATCGGATCGCCATCGTTCAACCGCTCAAAGGCTTGATAGCTGAACGTCTGTGGCGTCCAACGACGGTCCTCGGCTTCGAAGGGGTAGGGTTCGGAGATTTCAGTGCGGTTCGCGGGGATGCGCCGCAAAGATGCTCGGTTAAAACGCAATGTGCCAAGATGCTCACCCTGTCCGTCGAAAAGCTCCAGCTGCTTGGCCACTAACATGCGCGTGGCTATCCCGAGGTGTGAGAGTACCGAAGCGGCAAGCGGCCCTTCGAAAACCAGAGGCAGGCTGCTAAACGTTTCCTGCCAAGCTGTTGAGCGCGTGACAAAACCGAACGCTTGGGCAGTAGCCGCCGCGGGTGGTTCGACCTGGGAGAGAACCCAACCGTATTTCTTTAAAATGACCTCGAAAGCGGCGCTGAAATAGAACCGGCCTTCGTCATTTTGGACCGATCGAACGAGCGAATCAGATGGACGGAAGATCCGCATGGGGGCATACGGCGACGGTTTTCTCTCGGGGCATGCAATCGGTCTTGGTTCCAAGGACCCCGACGCCAATTAGGTTTCGTTTAAAACGCCGGCGATACTCAAGGGGATCGATAAGCCTGCAGGCATATCCAGCCGAGAGAAACCAGGCAATTATTTCGTGGAACGAGTGACGATGGGCGAAGGGACAGGTCCAGCGGTCACGCATCGAATGCTCGGAATGTCGAAAACGCCATGCATCCTTTTTCAAGCCTTTGCGACGATAGTTCCGGTAGTGCTGCAGGGCCAGTAACTTTATGAAGATATTCTGAAGCGGTTCCGGGAGCTTTGCGATCGTAGGGCGCAACAAAAGCTCTGCAAGGTAACCGAGTTTTTTCCCGAGCTTCCCGCGTTGTGCGTCTTCCAAGGCGTAGACCCATATGTAGACATCCGCATGAGGTGCAGCGAACCGCCGTGCGCTAGCGAATGCACGCTCCGTATTATAGGTATGATGTAGCACGCCGTGGCTGTATAGAAGATCAAAGCTTTCCGGCGCGAATGGGGGCGCGAAGACCGAAGCGATGCCATTGTGTGCGAGCGGACAGGTCTTAAGACGCGCGGCTGCGCGTAGGATGGACGTGTTCACGTCAATTCCGAAAACCAACCGCTCCGTGACCTGTGCCAAGAACATGCTCTCTAGCCCCGAGCCGCAGCCAATGTCCAAGGTCTTGAATCCATTGGCGGGCGGGGCAGGCCTTGGCCAGCAGAGTTCTAATCTGATGAAATCGCAACGTTCCTCGTGGTCGTACGTAAACGTTAGTTCATCGTCTTCATTGATGCTTGCCCATTCTGCGGTAAAGCTTTTCTGCGTAAGTAGCTCGCCGGGACGCGGCTTTGCGTCCGGTCTGCGGCGGCCGCGCCATGCATGACGACACTGGGCATTTTCCGCTTCGAACCGATCGATGAGCGCATTGTTAAAATCCAAGAGTATTGGAACGCCGCGATAAATGGGATACCAATAACCGGCGTTTTCGCTCAAGAGGACGCCGCTTTTGATCTGTCGGCTAAAGTCGCTAACCGTGAAACCGAAAGCTTCTAATCTACCCTGGTCTTCTTGGGATAATGCCACATTTTCTTCCTCGAAGGGTAAGAGCTGTAGCGGTTCGCCGCTAATCGGGCAGCGATAAATGGACGACGCCCAGATCTTCATCCAATTGCACTCTTTCTCTAGCCGGTGCTTTAGAATAGGTGTGGATCAATTGAGGCAACGAGTTTACTCGCCTCGTTGGATGACACGAAACACCGTACGTGATCCTGCACTAGATGCCGGTACCTCGACCGTGGCAGTCGATAGGTAATACTTGATGTCACCGAATGGCGCCAGAAGATCATCGAGCTCTGCCGATTCAAACATGATGTCGAAATCACGCTGGTATTGCTGCGATTTGATATTCTCGTGGACAATCAGCAAGCCGCCGGGATTAAGTGAATTCCACGCCTGCTGGAGGGTCTGGGCGCGCCGCTCTCGCGGCACGTAAAGCAAAGACCCGACGAAGCTAATGAGGTCGTATCGTCCCGGGAACGGAAACTCCTCGGCGGGGGATAAAGCATAGCGCAAGCGACCCTTCAATTCCTTTTCAAAGTATCGGTAAAGAAAATTGCCGATGTGTAAGTTGAACGGCGCAATATCGCAACAGACGGCCTGTTGCATCCCGGTCGAATGGTCGAGCAGCATTTCAGCACAGAGCAATCCATATCCGCCCCCTACGTCACAGAATGCTAGGCTGTTCCTCCCGGCTAAATATTGGTGGATGATGGCTCGGATGATGGCGCTCTTATAGGATACTCCCCAACAATAATAGACTTGTTGCAAGAACGCGTCTTTGAGCGTTGTGGCGTCCACCATGCTTTGACAAGCTACCCAATCGGTAGGCAGCAGGAAGTCATTGAAAAGCCCGAAACTATCGTCGGTCGCACGCACGACTTGGCGGTCGGGCCAAGAGTATTGTTCGATCGACACCCGGGCCACCGCGCTCAGGAACCAATCCAGAGTGGAAGGAGCGGATGGCGGGGTCGATTCGGCGGAAACGCCCGCATAACTTGGATGGTTATCGTGTAGGTGAACCGCGCCAAGCTTTTCACGCAGTAACTCAGTCGACCAATAGCCCTTTTTTTGTGCCTCGGCGTGATTCGTTACAGGTAAGAACAACGCTCCCCCGGGGCGTACCGATTTCAATAGGGATCTTAACAGGCACGATCCCCAATTATTGGAGAATAGTCGAAGGCTGCGCCCAACTATGATCGACGCGAATGCTCTCGCAGGCATGGGAAACAAAATATTGCCCACGCCGGACGGATCCCACGGAAACCCGAGTGCCTCCGCCGTCAGGGTGAACCGTCGTGCGGATTTAAAGTGGTTATGCGGGAATCCTTGTTCATCGGCGTCTATGTGAGCCATGTCGTAATGCAAGCTTGCGTACAAGGTGGTGAAGTCCTCTCTTAGTCGAATCGACGGAATTGAGATCAGTGCTGATGGTTATTACGTCGCTTATTTCGGCACCGGTTGCCGTTTCCCGCGCATACTAATTGGCCTCGCTCGTGTGCGATGCGGGTTGGAAAAAATTCCGGTCAAACCGTATACTACCGTTATTCTGTTCATATCATCTCGTCAAACTCGATTAAGAATCTTCCTCAATGCCAAGCAATGCTGGCCCGAGTCAATTCTGTTTATATATATAGTCACGATGCCCGGGATATCGTGATTTTGTATTAAAATCAACTGCGCATGGCTGAAATTGTACCACTGCTATCGAGACGATGGCGCAGTGCTGAAAATATTCTCAAGACAGCGCTTAGCAAATTGCGACGCCCGATAATGATCTTGCGTTCGTTCCTTTCGCCCGGTTCGACTCATGACGCTATGGACATCATGATCCGCGTGCTGCGTCTAAACGATCGACAGATCAATAAGATCAAGATGCTTGCCGAAGTGCGTAACGAGTCGCTGGATGCGACATTGCGCCGGACGCTGTCGAACCTAGTGAGTACCATACCAAAGCGCGTCGCGCCTATGAACGTCTTGCGAACGCTGGACTATAAGAACATCCGCACAGAGGATGGCTTGGTAAGGATTGAGTTAAGCAACGGGCGCATCTTTTACAATTATCCGTCGCGTACCCGTTACGTGCATATCTACGGAGCGCTGCGCGATATCGTCCCTCGCGGTTTGAAACCCGAAACCTATCAGCCGGCGACCGACATCGTGAAAAGATATGGGTGGGGTGCCCATGGACGTTATTTTCCGGGGCCGGGTGGCGTCGTGATAGAAGGGGGGGCGTTCATCGGCCTCAAGGCAATCGGGATGGCAGAAGTGGTTGGACCCAGCGGAAAAGTCATCGCTATCGAGATTGGCCGCCGAAACTTCGAGGTCATGTGTCGCAATATCAATGCAAATGGGATGGAGCACATTATTACCCCACTGCACTGCGGCATCTGGAAAGAACCCGGTCAGATGGAGGCAGAGTTCGAATACCCTAATGCCTACCATCTGGCGAAACCCGATGAGCACGACTGGTGTACGCGCAAAGAAACGGTAGCCACTACCACGTTAGACAATATCATCGATCAACAACAGCTGGAAACTGTCGATTATCTCAATCTTCAGTTGAATGGGGCAGAGTACGAAGGGCTGCTCGGTCTCGAACGGCGACTTAACGATGTAAAAATTCTTTATGTGGCGGCGTATTACACCCGTAACGGCGTACGCCAGGTCGAGGCGGTTTCGAATCTGCTCAAGAGCAAAGGCTGCAAACTCCTGGTCGTATCACAATTAGGATCAATAACTGCGGTGACGCCCCGCTTCTCAGAGGAATATGCCTAAGGGAGATACTAACTTCCCGAGCCAATGGGGATGCGAGCCGGTCGTACGGAAGGCGTGGGAACAAAGGCCAGAGACGCAAAGCTTAAAATAGGCACAGCCGCTTAGCGTTGCGAGTAAGCTGATAATTCAATGGTTGCCGCAACGGTTACAGCTTGCTTGTGAGGTTGTCGTAGCCGAGTCGCGTAATGTGTTGCTGTGCCGGAAGCTTGAGGGGGATGCGCGCCTTTGTTGAATCCGAACGCACGGGTTTAATGATGGATCAGATCGATCCGAGGGAAATCGCCCGTGCCATGCGTGAGGCGTACCGCGATCGATCGAAATTGCACGCAACGGGCGAACGGCTTGACCGGATCAAAGACCGCTATTGTTGGCCTGCCCGCGTTTATCGTGAATTGCTCCCGGAGCCGTCCTGACCCCATTCTTACCGGCAGTTCTGTACTGCTGAACTAGCAACGTCTGGTTTAATAATCACTATGCTGGGCCAGCTGCAAAGCGGGCGGCTCTTAAGCGTATGCATGCCGTCTGACGGTAAAGGGTCAGCACTGCCGGGCTGTATCGGGGCTCGTTCTCGCGGCCAGTAGGCGCGCCATAAAGCTTCACGAGCATTGCGTAATCCACATCAGCTCCGAAGGCATCCTCAACAGCCTGTAGATAGGCACTGTGGCCGTCCGTCGTTATTTGTACGCGTGTGGCAAGACGCGAGGCTAAGTCGGAGATAAAGGCCTGAGAAGCTTCACCGTCGCGTGTACTAACGAACCAAGAGGGAATCAGCTTCGTATCGGCGCAAACAGCCGTCCACGTCCAAACGTCACCGTACCCGAACACTCCTTTCTTGCTAGGAGGAACGTTCTTTTCCTTCGCGTAGCAAAAGCTCCAAACCTCATCGCACTGAATGCGCTTGCACGTCAGATTGCGGAATACCTGATCTGGTACGCGGTGAATGCTTTTACCTGCTTCCGCCAGCAGCTTGACAATAGTTTTCTTGCTCGCGCCAGTCATGCGGGCGATGGCACGGATCGACATGCCTTCGACCATCGGACCGAGGATTTGAGCGCGCGCCTTGATATTTAGGCGGTTCATAGAAAGTTGCCCTTCTAGAGTTGACAATAAACTACCTTATGGTTGACAATATCAGCCACGTAAGTTGTGAATGTCAAGCGTACGGTTGACAAAAGTCAGGAGGGTATCTTTCAAGTGACTAGAGTTCGCGTTCGTGGCGAAGAGGTCCGCCGTTTCATCGTCGAAAAGGTCGAGAAGCATCCAACGAGTATCAGTAAGCTAACTGCCGCCCATTTTGGTATTACTAGGCAGGCGGTTAACAAGCACCTCCAGAAACTGACATCTGAGCACGCGCTCATCGAAACCGGACACACGCGTAATAGGTCCTATAAACTTTGTTCCTTGTTGGAGTGGAGAGAGCAGTTCGCCATCAGCCCAGACCTAGCGGAAGACGCAGTCTGGAGACAAGCGATCGTCAAGACTCTTGGCCATATGCCGGACAACGTTTTGGACATCTGGCATTACGGCTTCACCGAGATGTTTAACAACGCTATAGATCACTCAGGCGGCACCGAGATTTACGTCTACGTTAAAAAGACGGCAGCGACCACGGAAATGGTTCTTATGGATAACGGGGTTGGGATATTCAAGAAAATTCAAGCTGCGCTGAATCTGTTGGACGAACGTCACGCAATTCTTGAATTAGCAAAAGGTAAACTGACGACAGATCCCAAACGCCACACAGGCGAGGGGATTTTCTTTTCATCTAGGATGTTTGACGAATTCGATATTCTCTCCGGCGGAGTCAATTTCACTCACACATTCGGCGAATCGCTTGATTGGATTTGGGAGCGCGAAAGGATTGGCTCCGGGACCGTTGTGTGGATGCAACTGCACAATCACACAGCGCGAACAACTAAGAAGACATTTGATCACTATACGTCGGATGGGGACTATGGATTTAATAAGACCGTTGTGCCAGTAAAGCTCGCGCAATACGGAAACGACAAACTGATCTCTCGCTCACAGGCAAAACGGTTGCTTGCCAGGGTGGAACTGTTCAAGATCGTTATGCTTAACTTTCAGGGAGTACCATCTATCGGGCAAGCCTTCGCCGATGAGATATTCCGAGTATTTACATTGAAGCACCCTGAAGTAGCACTGGTGCCTTACCAAACTAACTCTGAAATAAAAAGAATGATTGAAAGAGCTAAGTCAGGAAGTACGAAGGACGTTGGTGAGGCAGTGGAATGACCTACCAGCGGCTACCGCGTGCGGGTGACAGGCGGGTGAGTTATGCTCTGTCGCCCCGGGGCTGCGCTCCTTCGTCCGCGCGGAACGCACGGGTTTGACCATGGACCAAAAGGACCCGAGAGACATCGCCCGTGCCTTACGCGAGGTTTATCGCGGTGATCTCATCGCCACAGGCGAGCGCCTTGTGCGCCTGAAGGCGAAGTACGTCTGGGAAGTCCAAGCGCGAAAACTCATCGAACTCCATGCGAGTCTGCTGACTGAGAGCAAGGAGAGCAGGGACTCACGGTGGACCGTCTGCCATATCACCACCGTGCACCGGTTGGGTGATACGAGGATCTTTCATCGGGAGGCGGCAGCGATCAGCGAGGACGGGAAGTACTCGCTGATCATAATTGCGAGCGGCCGCTCCCTAGATGTGCCTGCCGGGATCCCGGGCGAGATCCGGTTGCTACCTGCGCGGGGCGGGCGGCTGCAGCGCATGGTGCTGTCTCAGGGCCGGGCGATTGTTATGGCCCTGGGGGCCAAAGCCGACCTATATCATCTGCACGATCCGGAGTTGCTGCCCTGCGCGATCCTGCTCCGATGGCTCGGCAAGCGCGTGGTCTTCGATGTCCATGAGGATCTTCCGAAGCAGATCCTTATCAAGCCATGGATCCCCAGGCGGTTTGTGCGCATCGGCTATTGGTTCGCACGGCTTTTCGACGCGCTGGTGTCGAGATTCTCCGATGGCATCGTGGCGGCAACGCCCCAGATCGGCCGCAAGTATCACGGCATTCCCGTCGCGGTAGTCCAGAATTTTCCCATGATGAAAGAGTTTTCCTGTCCGGTCTCGCTGCCTCTCAGCCAACGCGGAAACGTCGCTATCTACGTGGGAACGATTACGGAAGAACGGGGCCTGCGGTGTTTGTTGCAGGCCGCCGAGCGGGCAGCAGAGCGTCTCAAAGGCAACTTCCGCCTCAAGCTCGCAGGCCCATTCGCGTCCGACAGGGACCGCGCGCTGTTCGAGGCGCTTGCGAACAAGGACATCGTCGAGCATGTCGGTTGGCAGGATCGCCGGCAGGTGGCCGATCTCTTGGGGCAAGCGGTCGTGGGGCTCGTGACGTTCTTACCGGCCGACAGTCATTTGGAAGCCTATCCGAACAAGCTCTTCGAGTACGGGGCGGCGGGAATTCCGGCGATCGCCTCGCATTTTCCGCTCTGGCGCCGGCTGATGGACGGCGGCTGCGTGTTCGTCGATCCCACCGAGCCGCAGGCCATCGCCGATGCGCTCTGCGATCTCATGACCGACAAGTTCGAAGCGGAGGCGATCGGCCGCCAGGCCCAGGAGCGGGTGCGGACTCGCTATTGCTGGGAGTCCGAGGCCGAGAAGCTACTGGGGTTATACGAGCAACTGCTCGGCTCGGGTGCGCCGGGTGAACTGCGCTCCCGCTCGTCGCGGCATGCGCCGCGTTAACCGATCGCGACTCCTCAAGCGCGGCTTCGATGTTGCGGGAGCCGTGGTTGGGCTCAGCTTGATGGCCTTGCCCATGGTGCTTATCGCCCTCGCGATCTGGACCACCATGGGCAAGCCGATCCTATTTCGTCAAGAGCGTCCAGGCCTGCACGGGCTGGCGTTTCGGATCATTAAATTCCGAACCATGCGGGCACCCGCCGGCACCGATGATGACTCAGACGAGGTCCGCCTGACAGGGATGGGGCGGTTCTTGCGCAGCGTGAGCCTCGACGAGCTGCCGGAGCTTTGGAATGTACTGAAGGGCGATCTGAGCTTGGTCGGACCGCGGCCTTTGCTCATGCAATATTGGGATTTATATACACCTGAACAGGCACGGCGCCACGCGGTAAAACCCGGCCTCACCGGCTGGGCGCAGATCAATGGGCGCAATGCGCTCAGTTGGCAGGAACGGTTGGAGATGGATGTATGGTACGTTGACCATCAGAGTCTTTGGCTTGATCTCAAGATCCTTTGTTTAACCTTGCGTACGATCGCACGCCGCGAGGGGATCCACGCCGAGGGACATGCGACGATGCCCAGGTTCAGGGGCAACGATGACCCAGCCTAAACCCGTGTACGTACTCGGGGCAGGCGGTCACGCCAAGGTGGTTGTCAGCACCCTCCAGGCCGCCGGCGTCGCGGTCACGGGTCTTTTCGACGACGACCGCGGAAAATGGGACCGGCGGGTGTTGGGGGTTCCCGTGCTCGGGGCGTTGGAACAGGGATCCGAGGTCAACGATGCGGCGGCGGTCATCGGGATCGGTGATAATGGGATGCGTCAGCGCATCGCCGAGCAGTATGACAACCTCGAATGGCTCAGTATCATCCACCCGAGCGCTTGCGTGCATCCGACGGCACAACTCGGCCGCGGGACAGTGGTCTTTGCCGGCGCCGTTATCCAGCCGGACGCCCGGATCGAAGACCATAGTATTGTCAACACGATGGTCTCCGTCGATCACGATTGCCGCGTGGAACGGTACGTCCACCTCGCGCCCGGTGTGCATCTCGCGGGTAACGTCCTAGTCGGGGAGGGCGTATTGATTGGGCTTGGCAGCAGCGTGATTCCCCATGTATCGATCGGCGCCCGCACGGTGGTCGGGGCCGGATCGGCGGTCGTCGGCAACTTACCTCCGGACGTGACGGCAACCGGCGTACCGGCGCGTATTCTCAAGATCCGCCAACATGCTTAAACCGATTGCCATGTCCGCCGCGGACATCGACGAGACCGATATCGCGGCGGTCGTCGAGGTGCTGCGTTCCGGCCGCCTGGCCCTCGGGCCCAAGGCCGAGGAATTCGAAAACCTCATGGCCGGCTATATTGGGGTCCGGCATGCGGTCGCGGTGAATTCCGGCACCGCGGCGTTGCATTTAATCCTGTGCGCGTTGGGCATCGGTCCCGGCGACGAGGTGTTGGTGCCATCGTTTACCTTCGTCGCTAGCGTCAATGCGATCCTCTATATGGGCGCGACGCCGGTGTTCGTGGATATCGAGCCCGAGACCTACACGCTGGATCCGGGCGATCTGGAGCACAAGATCACGCCCAAGACCAAGGCGGTCATGGCGGTCGACGTGTTCGGACACCCGATCGCATGGGAGGATGTTTTAACTATTGTAGGGCGCCACGGTCTGGTTGTGATCGACGACTCGGCGGAGGCCCTCGGCGCGGAATATCGGGGAGAGAAAATCGGCCGATTCGGTACCGCCGCCGTGTTTGCGTTCTATCCGAACAAGCAGATCACCACCGGCGAGGGCGGCATCGTGGTCACCAACGATGACGACCTGGCCCGCGTAGTACGCAGCCTGCGCAACCAAGGGCGAGACGCGGAGCACGCGTGGTTGCAACATGAGCGGCTCGGGTACAATTACCGCATGAATGAAATGTCGGCCGCCCTGGGCGTATCGCAACTACGAAAGATTGACCGCATCCTGTCGAGGCGGAATCACGTCGCGAAAATGTATACCCAGCGTTTGAGCGTACTCGATCTGGTGCGGTCGCCGGTGATTAAACCGCATGTGACGATGAGCTGGTTCGTGTATGTGGTGACCTTGGCCGATGGGCTAGACCGCAACGCACTGATCCATGCGCTGGAGCGGCAGGGCATTCCCGCGCGGGGATACTTTAGTCCGATTCATCTCCAGCCGTTCATTCGCGAGCGCTTCGGCACGCAGCCCGGGATGTTGCCCATCACCGAATTGGTGGCGAAACGCACCCTGGCGCTACCGTTTCACAATCGCATCACCGAGGCGCAGGTGGACCAGGTGGTTACAGGGCTTGAAGAAGCCGTGAGGCGTAGTAACGCAGCCTAAGGGGGAACGCATGTCCAAGCGTTTGAAAACATGGCATCTGCGCGCCGCCGCCTTCCTGCATGATCTCATGATGATCCCGCTCGCCTGGCTGTGCGCTTATTGGTTGCGTTTTAATCTCGGTACGATCCCGCAGGAATTTTTGACCGCGGGGATCGGCGCCCTGTTCGTGGTCGTCCCCATACAGTGCGTATTTTATTGGTATGTCGGCCTCTACCGGGGTGTTTGGCGTTTCGCATCGCTGCCCGATCTCATGCGCATCGGGCAGGCCGTGCTAGCGGGTGCGCTCGTGTGCGCGGCAGTGTTGTTCATGGTCACCCGGCTGCAGGGAGTGCCGCGTTCGGTCTTTCCTCTCTATGCGATCATTCTCGGGAGCTTGCTCGGTGGCCCGCGCTTTGTCTTGCGCTGGTTTAAGGACTATCACCTGCGCTCGCGCACCGGCCAGCGGGTCATCATCGTGGGCGCGGGACAGGGGGGCGAGTTGCTCGTCCGGGACTTGATGCGCGACCCGGAATGCCGCTACCGGCCGGTCGCGTTTTTGGACGACGATCTCGCGAAATCGGGGCGCGAGATCCATGGCCTGCGGGTGCTGGGGACGAGCGATGACTTGCCCGCCGTGGTGGACCGCCTGGATGCGCGGACGGTGATGATCGCCATTCCCTCGGCGAACTCGCGTCAAATGAAGCGCCTGGTCGAGCTGACGGAGCGCACCGGGCTGCCGGTGCGCACCTTGCCGAGCATCCATGACGTGCTGGCCGGCCGCGCCGGGATGAATGAGCTCCGCGAGGTGCTGATCGAGGACCTCCTGGGGCGCGAGCCGGTGGCGCTCAACTGGAACCTGATTCGATCCCGCCTCTCAGGAAAGGCCGTGTTGATCACGGGCGGCGGGGGCTCGATCGGGGCGGAGCTTTGCCGTCAGATCGCTCAGTTGTCGCCGGGAAAGCTAGTCGTTCTTGATCACTCTGAGTTCAATCTTTACGAGTTGGAGCTCGATCTCAAGACGGTCTTCCCGGACGTGGAGACGAGCTTTCATCTGTGTAATGTCTGCGACGAAGCCGCGGTACGGCGCCTCATGCAGCGCCACGCGCCCGAGGTCGTGTTCCATGCCGCGGCCTATAAGCACGTGCCCATGCTCGAGTCTCAACTGCGCGAGGCCGTACACAACAACGTGCTCGGGACCAAGACCGTGGCCGAGGCCGCGCATGCCGCCCGAGTGAGCCAATTCGTGCTCATCTCGACCGATAAGGCCGTGAATCCCGTGAACGTCATGGGGGCCAGCAAACGCGTCGCCGAGATAATCTGTGAGAATTTGCAGCAACGCTCCGCCACCCGCTTTACGACCGTGCGCTTCGGAAACGTCTTGGGCTCGGCGGGCAGTGTGGTGCCGTTATTTCGTAAACAGATCGGCTCGGGCGGCCCGGTCACCGTGACCCACTCGGAGGTCATGCGTTACTTCATGACCATCCCCGAGGCCAGCCGATTGATCATGCAGGCCGCCGCGATGGGCGAGGGCGGTGAAATTTTCGTGCTCGATATGGGGGAGCCGGTCAAGATCAGCGATCTCGCCGAGCAAATGATCCGCCTCTCGGGGAAAGTCCCCGGCGCGGAGATCGAGATCGTGTATACGGGCCTGCGGGCCGGGGAGAAAATCTTCGAGGAACTATTCCACGATCAGGAAGCCTTGCGCGCGACCAAGCACAAAAAGATCTTGCTGGCGCGACACCGGTATGTCGATTCCCACGTGCTTAAATCGACCTTGGCGGAAATGGCCGAAGCCGTGGCCCACTACGATGAGGAACGCTTACAGTCCTTGCTACACCGTTTGGCGCCTGAATTCGCAACCCGGGTGGACGAGAGTGCGACGGGCGCGGTGGTGCCGTTCACGCCCCGCGCGGGATAAGGCTGGTTAAAATCTATTCCCCGCGGTCTTGCCGTGGACCTTAGCGATGGGGCGACCAAAGGGGAGAGGCGCAGATCTCCCCTTTGGTCGCCCCACGGCGTTGCGTACCCCGTGGTGGCGAAATCTAAATTGACTTATCACGGCGGCGTCTCGCGCGCGGTTCGATACCCGCACCGCCGGCACTCCACTTTCTCGATGCCGGAACTGCCGCCGAAGGCAAACGACACTTCAACGACTCGAAAGTCGTGGAATCCCAAAAAACAGAGAAGTCGTCCTAGCTTTTTTAACCACTCGTTTATCATTTTGCCGCCTCCTTGTCCTATTAACTATAGACCATCACCGGCGCTTTGATCGGGGGGAAATCCCCAAATCCTGTCTACTAGTGTAGTGTCTCTGAAATACCTATACAGTCACCAATCTGTCGATACCCCCTTCGTCATTCCCGCGAAAGCGGGAATCCAGCGCCTTTTGTGGATTCCGGGTCTCCGGCGCTTCGCACCTTCGCCCGGAATGACGGGGCAAACGCGACAAGTTATTTACGAGACCCTACACTAGGGGGATCGCGTTGCGGAAATCGGCGCGGCGCAACGCTCCGCCGGCTCCCCGGTTGTGGCAGGTGAGCCCGCTGCGGTATTCTCTAATAAAAGACAGACAGTGACGATGGAGGAGCGATACCAACCGGCCAGCATCGAGCCCGCGATGCAACAACGATGGGAGGAGCAGCGGGTCTTTGCGGCCAGCGAAGAGCCGGGGCGGGAGAAATTCTACTGCCTTTCGATGTTCCCCTACCCGAGCGGGCGCCTGCATATGGGCCATGTCCGCAATTACACCATCGGCGATGTGATCGCCCGCTATCAGCGCCTGCGGGGGAAGAACGTCCTGCAGCCGATGGGTTGGGACGCCTTCGGGCTGCCGGCGGAGAACGCCGCCATCGATAACCGCGTCCCCCCGGCGCGCTGGACCTACGAAAACATAGCCTATATGCGCGGCCAGCTCAAGCGTTTGGGGTTTGGCTACGACTGGGCGCGCGAGCTGACCACATGCCGGCCCGAGTATTACCGCTGGGAACAATGGTTCTTTATACAGTTATTTAAGAAAGATCTGGTCTATAAGAAGACCTCCGTCGTCAATTGGGATCCGGTCGATCAGACGGTCCTCGCCAATGAGCAGGTCATCGATGGCAAGGGCTGGCGATCCGGGGCTCCCGTCGAGCGGCGCATGATCCCCCAGTGGTTCTTGAAGATCACCGATTACGCCGAGGAGTTGCTCACCGGGTTGGAGGGGCTCGAGGGTTGGCCGGACGCCGTGCGCACGATGCAGCGCAATTGGATCGGACGCTCCGAAGGCGTCGAGGCCGAGTTTTCGATCCCCGCACTTGGAGAGAGCTTGACGGTGTTCACCACGCGCCCGGACACGCTCATGGGCGCGACCTATCTCGCGGTCGCCGCCGAGCACCCCTTGGCGGCGCGCTTTGCGCAACGTGATCCCGCGTTGGCCGGGTTCGTCAACGAGTGCCGCCGCATGGGTACGAGCGAGGTGGAGCTCGAGACCATGGAAAAAAAAGGCATGCCGCTCGGGGTCGAGGCCCTGCACCCTATCACCGGCGAGGTTTTGCCCGTGTGGGTCGCCAACTTCGTGTTGATGGGCTACGGCACCGGCGCGGTGATGGCGGTGCCCGCCCATGATAGCCGCGACTATGAGTTCGCGCGCCGCTTCGGCCTGCCGATTAAGCAGGTGGTGTTCCCCGGGGATGCTCTCAGCGCGGACGTATCGGAGGCCGCGTTCATCGAACCGGGGGTCCTGAGAAATTCAGGCGCGTTCGATGGTTTAAGCTCGGCCGCCGCCTTCGCGGCCATCGCCGAGCGTTTGCGTGAGAACGCCAAAGGGCGCCGCAAAGTGAATTACCGCTTGCGTGACTGGGGCGTGTCCCGCCAGCGCTACTGGGGCTGCCCGATCCCGATGCTCAATTGCCCGCGGTGCGGCCCCGTGCCGGTCCCCGAGGAGCAGTTGCCGGTGGTACTTCCCGAAGAGGTGGAGTTTCAGGGCGTGGTTTCTCCCATCAAACGCATGCCGGAGTTTTACCAGGCGCGGTGTCCGGCCTGCGGCGTAACCGCCGAACGCGAGACCGACACTTTCGATACCTTTTTCGAATCCTCGTGGTATTACGCGCGTTACTGTTGCGCGGACAGCACCGAGCGCATGCTCGATGATCGGGTCCGCTACTGGCTGCCCGTGGATCAATACATCGGCGGCGTGGAGCATGCCGTGCTGCATTTGCTTTACGCCCGGTTTTTCCACAAGCTGATGCGCGACCTAGGGATGGCGCCGCATGCGGAGCCTTTCACCCGCCTGCTCACCCAAGGGATGGTGCTCAAGGACGGCGCCAAGATGTCGAAATCGAAGGGTAATACCGTCGATCCGCAGGCGCTCATCGATAAATACGGGGCCGATACCGTGCGCTTATTCACCATGTTCGCGGCTCCGCCGGAGCAATCCCTCGAGTGGTCGGACACCGCCGTCGAAGGTGCGTTTCGCTTCCTCAAGCGTCTCTGGCGCTTCGCGGCGGAGCAACTCGCAGGCGGTGCCGTGGCTGCGGTCGATAAGGCCCGGCTGACGCCGGCGCAAGCGGAATTACGCCGCCAGATCCATAAGACAATCGCCAAGGTCAATGACGATATCGGGCGCCGCTATACGTTCAATACCGCGATCGCGGCGGTCATGGAGCTTACGAATGCCTTGACGGGTTTCAAGGATAATTCCGAGCAGGGGCGCGCGCTGCTGCGCGAAGGTCTCGAGACCATCGCGATAGTGCTGTCCCCGATCGTGCCCCACATCACCGAGGCGCTCTGGGCCGCCCTCGGCCATGCGGATCTGGTCGCCAACGCACGCTGGCCCAGGGTCGATGAGGCCGCCCTGGTGCGCTCCGAGATCACCCTAGTCGTGCAGATCGACGGTAAGAAGCGGGCGGATCTCACGCTCGCCGCTGGGACACCGGGGGCGCTAGTCAAGGAGATCGCACTTGCCGATCCCAAGGTCCGGCGCTACCTCGACGGTAAAGCGATCAAGAAGCTCGTGGTGGTGCCCGGGCGCCTCGTGAACATCGTGACCGTATGATGATGAAGTCAGTGGCCGTCCTAGCAATCATCCTCTTTGGGTATGGATGCGGATTTCACCTGCGCGGATCGAGCCCGGTGGCGCTTCGATTCACGGGCGTGTTTGTCGAGGCGCCCGGCGCTCGGCAAGTGGCGGCGCAATTGCGGCTGCAGTTGCAATATAATGGCGTTGTGCTAACGCCCAAACCCGCCCGTGCGGAGGCTGTGGTCACGCTCAGAGACGAAAGCTTCGAGCAGCGCGTGCTTTCGGTCGATCCGCGCACCGGCAAGGTACGCGAGTACGAAATTTCCTATCGCGTCGATTTGATGGTGGCCGACGCCAAGGGGCATTCCTTGCTCGCCCCGCAAAGCATCGATCTGGTGCGCGATTACACCTTCGATGAGACCGCGGCGCTCGCCAAATCCGATGAAGAGCAAATCCTGCGGCAAGAAATGATTCAAGACGCGGCCGCGACGGTGCTTAGACGGCTCGAAACCATTAAAGCTAAATAACGTGACGGCAGCCCGCCCGCGGCCGCGGGCAAAGCTCAAACCCGGTCAGCTCGGGGCGCGCATCGAGCGCGAGGGGCTCGAACGGCTCTACCTCATCGCGGGCGATGAGCCCTACCAGTGTCTGGAGGCGATGGACCAGATCCGATCCCAGGCGCGCGCGTTCGGGGTCACGGAGCGCGTGGTGCTCGAAGCGCAAGCGGGATTCGACTGGCAACGCCTGCGCTACGAGGCGAATCACCTGAGCCTCTTCAGCGACCGCCGGCTCATAGAGCTTACGCTCGCGCACGTTCCCCCGAACAACGAAGGCGTACAAGCCATCATCGCGTATACCCAAGGGATGTCAGCGGACACCGTGGTGGTGATCCGCGCGCCCGTCATCGATTACAGAGCGAAGCAAGGCGCATGGTACCGAGCCATCGAAGCCGCGGGTGTGGTTGTCGAAGTCGCGCCGGTGCCGCCCGAGGCGATGCCGGACTGGATCCTGCGGCTCGGCGAACGGTGCGGTCTTATCC